>JBGTCB010000582.1:0-3940 GCA_041748995.1 Saprospiraceae bacterium
AATTTTGACTTTTTCTCAAAATTCATTTGGATTGACAGTTGTCGGTTAGCAGTTACAGTAGGTCCTCAAAGTGGAGATGTTGCCTTTATTGACATATGCAGAAATTCGTTTGAGGTTAAATCAATTTTCGAAAGGTACAAAATTAAAGACCTTAATCTGGATCCCAATGGCTTTCTAGTTTTGATAGTTGATGATGACAAAGAGTATAATCAACTTTATCACCTTGACAGTGACTTAGATGTAGATTCCGGAAATTATTTACACTTTAATGTCCAAGATCTCTTTGCTTACGATGAAATTTTAGGTTGGCAGGAGAATCGGCTCGGTCAATTAATGTTGAAAATATCTAACGTTGAAAATGAACATTTAAACACTTTATCTAGTAATTTTCATATAACTCCAATTGGAGTGCACAAGGAACAGATTTTTCTTGAAATATCAGATTTTAGTGGTCCCACCCATTTTTTATCAGTGAATAAAGATCATTTTGAGCTTCCACAAATGATCTGCGGAATTGAGAAGGATTCATTTATAAATAGACCACCAACAATTTTACATACTCGTTCCGATACCACCTCGATCTACTCGGTGGAATGGTCTCCTGGAAACTGGAATAGGAAAACTATTGTGTTCATACATGGTGGCCCAGCCCTGCAGATGCAACCCTACTGGTCGCTTTTTCGGAGTCTTGCCCTTGACTTTGGTTATATACTACTTGAACCCAATTATTCTGGATCAAGTGGATATACCTCTTCATTTTTAAACACTACCTCTTTGGCGCTCCAGGTAAAAGATCTCCTAGCAGTTATAAGTCATTTTTCACATGAAATGGGTATACTTCCAGAGGATATCATTTTAATGGGTTCTAGCTACGGATGTCAAATTGCTATCAATGTAGCATCGCTCATTCCTGATTTGCATTCGATCGTGCTACTGTCTGGAGTCTATCCGGAATCTACCGACAGAAGTGAAATTTTGCCAATGTCATTAAAATCTAGGGTTTTTTATGGTGCATACGATCCTATGTTAAATCAATCATTGCATATTTCAAAATCCTTACAAATCATCGCTGATCAGGATGCAAACTTAATCATCTTCAAGGATGAAGGCCATGCTTTTCACAAGTTATCCACGTGGCAAATAATATTTGAGGACCTTTTAAAATTGTAAATTAATGAAGATACTATTTGGTTTCAGTGTAATGTTGATACTATTTAATGGTACTAGTTGCAAAGAATCAGAAATTCCGATTGGGATAAATCATTCAATTTGGGTTGAGTCAAAATACCTGCGTGGCTTCCAACCAACCACCGGGGCTCCATTATTATTTGATAATGTTGTGAACTTAAGTGAAACGCTAACAAAGAATGCCATTAAATATGCCTATTTCTTTGCAGGTCCTTATGATGAATATGGACATCTTCCTGAATATCCTTTTTCAAAGCTTGCTAAGAGTGTGGTAGACAGCTTGAAAATTCTAGTTCCTGACGTTGAAATTTTACCATGGTTGGGAGGTGTACAAGGTAAAACTGTGCAGCTTGAGGATAGCCTTTGGGTGTTCAATGCTTTACATGACACTAAGACCCTCTTAAATTACTTGGATCTTAAGGGAGTGCACATAGATTTTGAATATATATTGGATTCCAGTCGGTATTTGATGAATACTTTCAACAGAGAAAAGAGAGGTGATCCACATACATATGGAAGGAATGTAATTGAATTTCACAAGCGTTTAAGGGAGATGCTACCGTCGAAATTCATTTCTTCCACGGTTCTAGCTACATCTCAAGGAACAAAGCCATGGAAGAGAAAAACCCCTGTCTCTGAACTGAGCGAGTTGCTTAACTACATAGATCAAATTAGCTTTCTCTATTATGACACGGGCATTAAAGTTCAGAGTGATTTCCAATTGAACTGTGATCAGCTTGTAAATGACATGTCTATACTTGATTCCCAGTTTCCCAATGTACAACTACTAATTTCAATCGGCACTTTCAAAAATGTTTATGAACTGCAGAAGTATCGTGATCTTCGAATTGAAAGTGTTTCAAATTCATTACAGACGATTAAAGGAAGTTTGAGAAAGATCGAATCACCGATTTTGGATGGTATTGCTTTGTACTGTGACTGGGAAACCGATGAAACTGAATGGAGGGAGTTTAGAAAAAACAAGTAGAATAATTGCTGTCAAAATACTTCAGAGGGAACTATTTCAGCGATAAAGATTCAGGTGAGGTGAATGAGATTTTGAGTTTTTCAGATATTCCATCCTTGATGGGAAAATCTCGATGACAGCAATTTTTTTTGCCTACCCCAAAAGGACCATTTTAATCACTCATATCTCCCAATTAATTACACGCAGCCCTAAGTGCAGATGGAAATGGACGAAAAGAATTCTAAGGGCAGGTAATTAGGGGAATGAAATGTATTGGCTAAGGTCTTGAAAAAGACTAAGCTCTTGCATTTTTATTCAGTGTATATAATTTAATAGTTTACTTGTTGTATCGCTTCTTTATTCCAATATTGTAGTAATTTACCCTTTGAAATCCTTTTGTTTTGATTCGCCATCTCGTACACCGGCCCATCGCAGTGATTATGACTTTTACCGGTCTGATCATCTTGGGTATGGTGGTGCTTGGCGTGGTACCGGTATCTTTATTGCCGGATATCCCCATCCCGCAGATCAGCGTACAGATCAGCTATCCCAACAGCGCAGCCCGGGATCTCGAGAACAGCGTGACCCGACCGGTGCGAAACCAATTAATGCAGGTAGCTCATCTGCGGGACATCCATAGCCGGAGCAGGGATAATTATGCGACCATTGAGCTGGATTTTGAGCAGGGTACCAACACCAACCTGGCATTTCTGGAAGTCAATGAAAAGATCGATCAGATCATCGGAAACCTGCCCCGGGAGTTGCCCAGACCCCGGGTGATCAAGACCAATGCATCGGATGTGCCGGTGTATTTCCTTAGTGTCTATCCCCGGGATGAGTCGGGCGATTTTGACCTGGAACTGAGTGAGTTTAGCCGCTCGGTACTGAAAAGACGGATAGAGCAATTGGCGGAAGTTGCTTTTGTCGACCGCACCGGATACGCCGAACCCCAGCTTTTGATCAAACCCGATGAGGCATTAATGCGGAGCACCGGACTTACAGACCAGCAATTACAACAGGCCCTGGTCGAAAATAATGTTAATGCCGGCAACATTATTTTAAAGGATGGCCAGTACCAGTATCACGTGGAGTTTTTATCGGAGTTACGGTCAAAAGAGGAAGTGGAATCACTTTTTTTAAAAACCGGCAACCAGCTTATAAAACTGAAAGATGTAGCAACAGTAGAATACACCGAAATGCCGCTACGGGGTCTGCATCTCTACAGTGAGAGGAAAGCGATTTTATTTACGATACGCAAACAGGCTGATGCCCAATTGTTTGCCTTAAAGGAAGCTTTTGATACCCTGCTGCACCAATTGCAGATCGATTATCCCCAACTGGAGTTTGCGGTCACCAATGATCAGTCTCAATTACTTGAGGTGTCCATGTCGAATTTGCAAACCAGCCTCTACTACGGTGGCGGCTTTGCTTTTTTAATCATGTTTCTCTTTTACCGGGACTGGAAATCACCGGTTCTGATTGGGGTGGCGATACCGGTAGCGCTGATCATGACCATTTTGGGCTTCTATTTTATGGACCTGAGCATTAATATCATTTCGCTGTCGGGTCTGATCCTGGGGGTGGGTTTAATGGTCGACAATTCGATCATTATTATTGAAAATATCCGGCAGTATGAAGCCCGGGGTATATCCAGGAGGGAAGCAGCAGGGCTGGGTGCTGAAGAAGTGATCCGGCCTTTGATCAGCTCCGCCCTGACTACCTGTTCGGTTTTTTTGCCTTTGATCTTTCTCAGCGGTTTATCCGGGGCTTTATTTTATGATCAGG
>JBGTCB010000583.1:0-3473 GCA_041748995.1 Saprospiraceae bacterium
AAAGGAAGTTGCCCCCATGATTCGCAGGTAACCAAATTACCAAACCAGTGATGAAAAAGTTCATGGGCGATCACGTCTTCATAATCCTGATCTAATAGTTCCCGGGTATCCAGTTGAAGCATACGGCCATAAACAGTTATCGTAGTATTTTCCATGGCACCGGATACAAAATCATCTACCACCACCTGATCGTATTTGGCCCAGGGGTATGGATAGTTCAATTTTTTGGAAAAGAAGGACAGCATTTCAGGCGTATTGCGAAAAAAAGTCTTTGTGCTGTTTGTGTATTTAGGGTCAACATTATAGCTGAGGGGGATATCATTCCAAACCGCTTTTTCGGTGTAAAATTGTCCAACTACAAGGGCTACAAGATAGGGCGCATGAGGCTGTTCCATTTTCCAATGGTCGGTACGTTTTCCGTTTCCTTCCTGACTACTACTCATAAATTCACCATTCGACATGGTTTTCAGGGAGTCGGCAACCGTCACAAAAATATCGTGGGTCATCTTCTCATTCGGGGCGTCAATTGTGGGTAACCAGGCGGAGGTGCTTTGGGTTTCTCCCTGGGTCCAGATTTGACGTGCTTTGCCTTTTTCCTTTCCCAACGGGTTGATAAAATAAAGTCCTTTTGCGTCGGTGATAGCCGATCCACCCTCAGCCTGAATTTTTTCAGGTTGTGCGGTATAGTCGATGATTAGTTCGAAGCTTTGGTTTTTACGACGCGTTTCCGGGAGGCGTACGAGAATTTTTTCACCATCATAGGAGTATGAACTCGTTTTAGGAATGCCATTTTCCCGAAGTTCAAGGGAATGAATAATCATGGAGAGGGCATCCACATAAAAGGAGTCGACCGGTTTCGAATAGACCTTTAAACGAAGGGTAGCGACACCGTGAGCCACCTGCTTTTCCCAATCAAAGTGAATCTTCAGGGTAGTATGTTCGAGGTCCATTACCCGGGTAACGCTGCCTTTGTAGTCCGGGGCTACCGCAAAATCGTAGGATTCCGTTATTCCCCAATCGCCATCTTGTTCTTCTCCCTGAACCACCACATCACCTATTTGGAAAACTACTACATCTTCATCTTCATTGGGATTGGGCCGTTGTTGTGTTGCCGGACCGGAACTCTTACAGGCTATAAGGGAGAATAGGGCAATGGAGAAACCGAATACGTATCTTCGCAGCATAGTTGGTGAATTATGATACGCGCAAAAGTAAACGATAAGAACCAGTTTGACTTACAGATTAAGGACGGGCAGGTCAAAATCAACGACAGGCAGTTTGAATTGGATGCTTTGAGGATGGAAGCCGGGGCGATGCACCTGATTATTGAGAACAAATCTTACCGTGTGCGCATTCTCGACAGAGATGAGGAAAGCAAATCATATACCCTTAAAGTGAACGACAATACCTATCAGGTTGCCTTGAGCGACGAAATGGATCAATTGTTAAACCGGCTGGGATTTTCTGCTCTCGCAGTCAAAAAAGTGAACGAAGTAAAGGCCCCCATGCCGGGCTTGGTTTTGAAGCTGATTGCAGCAGTTGGAGATTCGGTAAACAAAGGCGATTCACTCCTTGTTTTAGAAGCCATGAAGATGGAGAACATCATCAAGTCGCCCGGCACAGGAGTGATTAAGGCCATTTGTGTAAACCCGGGAGATAAGGTGGAAAAGAATGCGGTTTTGATAGAGTTTGGATGAGAATGAGATTGTTGTTTTTATGGATGGTTTTAGTCGGCTTTGGCATTGTGCCCTCTGTTTATGCCACTAAACACTCTCCAGCCTGCAAGAAGATGAACGACTCAAGCATAGATGGCCGATATCGCCAGTACAATGACAGCCAGCAACTTGTGTTTGAAGGCAAATACAAAAGCGGCTTGCGGCATGGGATTTTTAAGGAATATGATTCTTCAGGATTTTTAATCACCAAGACAAAATACAAAAGAGGAAAAATACGCTGGCAACAACTTTATAAGGACGGAAAAATTTATGCCGTCATTGATAAGAAGGGCGTTTACCGGAGGCGTAAGGATTGTGGGTGCTAGCCTGGGTTCAGGCTACAGGGTGCAGGCAATTCGTGTTAATAGTGACTTTTAAAGCCTGCTGCCTGAACCCTGCTGCCTGAACCCTTTCAATTAAATCTCATCGGCGCCACCAGCGTAAACTCCGGAATACTCACATCAAAAATTTCCCCATCTTCCAGGCGCTCGAACTGATAGCTTCCGCTCATTTTTCCCATATCGCTACGCAGGTTACAAGCAGAGATATAGGTATGGCTGTCGCCCGGCCGGAGTACAGGTTGAACACCGACAACCCCTTCGCCTTCTACTTCTCTTGTTTCGCCGTTTGAGTCGAAAATATACCAATGCCGGCGCATGAGCTGAATGGTATGGTCGCTGTTGTTTTGAATGCTGATATGGTAGGCGAACAGAAAAAGGTCATTAAGCGGTTCGCTTTGTTCTTCCTGGTACTGTGTCTCCACATGTACCCGAATTTCGTGGGTAATTGAGCTGGGCATAATCTATTCGCTTTATAACTGTCTTTCTATTAGACGAAATTAAGTCCACTTTAGTTTACCGGGATGAAAAAATAATCCACAAATCTTTTGCTTTCGTGCGAGGATTTCACCGCTGGGACGCGGAGAGCGTTGTTTTTGAGGACAAGTATTGCTTACGCCAGAAGTAAGACGCGGTTTTTTTGCCCGGCTTTAATTCCCCTCATCTCCAAGTCTCCTTGTCCCCAAGTCTCCCCGACTAAATCTCATACGGTTTCCTTAAATTCGCCTCATGGAATTCTCTTCCCGAATAATAGAACAGGCGGTCAATGAATTTTCCCGGTTTCCGGGTATTGGGAAGAAAACGGCGTTACGACTGGTTTTGCATTTGGTCAAACAAAATGAACAGGACATCCGGAGTTTGTCATCATCCATCATAGCCATAAAAGAACAATTAAAATTCTGCAAAGAATGCGGCAATGTGGCCGATGAGGAAGTCTGCCTGATTTGCAAGGACCCCCGCAGAGACCGTTCAATTCTTTGTTTGGTTGAAGATATGCGCGATGTAATGGCCCTTGAAAACACGTCGCAATACAGAGGTATTTACCATATTCTCGGCGGATTAATCAGTCCGATGGAAGGCATTGGTCCTGAAGAATTGAATATAGGCAGCATCGAGGAACGCATTCAGCAACACGAAGTCAAGGAAGTCATCATCGCCCTGAGTGCCACCATGGAAGGCGACACCACCGCTTTTTATCTGTCAAGACGCTTTAAGAGTCTGGGGGTTAAGGTGAGCAGCCTTTCCCGGGGTATCGCCATTGGCGGGGAATTGGAGTATGCTGATGAGATTACGTTGGGCCGGAGTATTGCTGCGAGGGTGCCGTTTGAGTAACCCCAATCGCCGTCTCAATAATTTTCGCATCTTTGCTTTTTAGACCATAGTCCATAGTCCATAGACCATAGCTGTCCATGGTCTATGG
>JBGTCB010000584.1:0-2832 GCA_041748995.1 Saprospiraceae bacterium
CTTTTGATGAGCGGGTTAAAGTGGCGGTACCTTGCAGCTGGTCAACCGCATCCCGGCGTCAGCTGGAAACAAAAGGAACGCAGGATGCCGAAGCCGAATTTTACCACGGATTTAAATCAGGCATCACTTTCGAGGACCTCCTGGAAGTCAGAGCACCCAAACCTACCCTCCTGACCTTTGTTTCACAGGATCAATATGTATCACATCAGGGGGCCATCGAAGCGTATGAAGAAGCAAAAAAAGCTTTTACAACCCTGGGTGAAAGAGATAACCTCTTAATGGTGGAAGATGATACCAAACACTGGATGACGCACGGGATCCGGACGGAAATCTATAAATTTTTCATGAAACACTTTGAAATAGAGGGCGATTCCCGGGAGGAAGGATATGTGCTATTGACAGCAGAAGAACTACAGGTTACTCCAACCGGTCAGGTATCGACCTATCTTGGCGGAAATATGGTTTTTGACATCAATAAGCAAGATGCGGAAAAACTGATCGAAGCACTGGAAAAATCCAGAAGTTCCGGCATGGCGCATCTTACCCGGGTTGAGACAAAGGCAAAAGAAATTTCAGGATATCTCACTCCGGCCGCCCCAGAGACAACCGCCCTTCTGAACGGCAGATATCAACGCGACGGGTATATCGTAGGGAAATATGCCATAAAAGGTGAGGGAGATTACGCTGTGCCCTTTCTATTGTTTGTGCCGGACGATCTAAATGAAAAATCCTCTGCGATAGTGTACCTGCATCCTGATGGGAAAGCAGCGGAAGCATTGCCAGGGGGTGAAATTGAAAAATTTGTCAAAATGGGATACATCGTCGCCGCTCCCGATGTTCCGGGAATCGGTGAAACAAAAAATACCGCCACCCGGGGAATAGCCACAGGATATACCGCTGTCTTGATTGGCAGAAGTGTGGTTGGTCTGCAGGCGGGAGACATTGTAAGAGTTGTACAGCATTTAAAAAGCCGGCCGGATGTGGATTCCGCTAATGTGGGTGCTGTCGGGATTGGGACGATGGGTATTCCGGTGTTGCATGCTGCCGCCTTTGACAAATCCATCAAAAATGTGACCCTCTCCGGGTTGCCCGTATCCTACCGGTCTGTGGTACTGAACCGTTCATTTAAACTGGGACTCACCAGCCGGGAAAATGGTGGGTACTGGCATCCCTACGATGTTGATTTTGATTGGGGTGTAGCCGGTGTTTTGACTGCCTATGACCTCCCGGATCTCATCGGACGTGTCAGCCCCAGGAAAATAGCCCTGGTGGATCTGAAAGATCAGATGCTCGAATCTGCATCCAGCGAATTGATTAACCAGGAACTTATGTTTCCGCGATCAGTTTACTCTTCCGGCAAAGTCCCTGAAAATCTTAAAATCGCGACTTCAGATGAATCCATACCGAATCTGGTTAATTGGTGTTTCCATTAATACCAGAGTCATGCTAAGACGGAAGTCCAGACCACTATTTTGGTATCTTAGCCGGAAGATATAGATCTTCTCGGCTTAAGAAGGAGAGAGCAGTACCTACATTCTGCGGCTAATCGAACACATACATTTTATATGGCTTTTTGATCCCGCACCCACTTTTATATAACTTAGAACCTTAAATTTTTACTCATTTAGATGTAAATAGAGGTGCTCTTTATTATATTGACAATCCGATCATTTAAATTCCATACTATGCCACGGGTCGATCGCAGGAAATTCTTTAAAGATACTGCAGCAACCACCGCCGGTTTAATGCTGATAAATAATTTAGCCGGACATACGCCGGATGATCAGCCGGCAAGACCAGTGAACCTGATGCAGGATCTGATGAAGTACCGGAAAATTGATGCGCACGCACATATCGGATTCAACGAGGGCGATACGGAAAAACTGTTGGATTTTGCCGACCGGCTAGGAATGGATAAAATGTGTATTTCCCGACCGGTTACCAATTTCTCCGGCAATGAACCCGAAGGTCCCGAGCAGGTAATTAAAAACAATAATCTGATCATTGATGCCTTAAAAAAACACCCTGACCGGTTCATTGGATATCTCACCCTCAATCCCCGATACCAGAAAGAATCGTTGGAAGAATTTAATCGATGTGTCGACCAGGGTCTGACTGGATATAAGGGATATACCCAGGTAAAAATAAATGATCCCTTGTATTATCCCCTTATCGAAAAGTTCATCGACCATAAAATGATCATTTTTATGCATGCCTTCACCCAACTTGGAATGGCAGGATACCGGATGAAATATGATATTGGCAGGGATGAACACTGCTCGGTTCCGGAAGATTTTGTTGATATTTCGAAAAGGTACCCGGAAGGTATATTTCAGTTTGCCCACATCGGAGGAGGGGGTGATTGGGAGTATCAATGCAAGGCTCTGAAAGCTAGCACTAATGTGTATGTGGACACCTCAGGCAGTAATAATGAAGAAAACATGATTGATTTTGCTATTAAATATCTGGGAGAAGATCGGCTATTGTTCGGTACGGATAATTCCTTTTACCAGGGAGTCGGTAAAATTCTTTCAGCGAATCTGACGGACATTCAGAAGAAAAAAATATTCTCAGACAATTATGTAAATCTATTAAAAAGGCTAGGCAGAAATGTTAATTGATATTAATGCTTCCATTGGTCACTGGCCTTTCAAGCAGGTAAAATATAACACCTGTAAAACCCTGCTGGAAAGGATGAACCAGTTTGGTACTGAAATATCAATGATCAGTAATCTGAACGGCATTTTTTATAAAAATACTCAACCTGCCAATGAAGAATTGTTTGATGAGATAAAATCAAATAAAAAATACGACGGCCGGTTTCTTCCCTTT
>JBGTCB010000585.1:0-2306 GCA_041748995.1 Saprospiraceae bacterium
ACGCTATCCATCATTGATAGCATCCAAATACCCTGGACAGAAAATTCTGAACTTAGAAAAATATCCGAAGAACTCTTTTCTCTAACTCTGATCGAAGAAAATAAGATCACCACAAATATTTACAATATGAGTTTGGAACTCGTACAGGAAATATATACGGGACTTAGTTACGAAACAGAATTAGTTACCAAAATCCAGGATACCACTATTTTTCAGGCAGGAAAATATTTCAGTTACCGGCCCCAGGCTATTGGCCTATACACATATCATCGGTCAATCGTGCCGTTTGTACGTAAAATGTCCATAAATAATTCTGAATTTTCCCGGCAGAATATTGAAATCGTACATATTAGCTTAAAAAATGAGATTGATCCCATAAGAACAGCGACCAATACTTTCGGTGAAGAATTCAAGGATTTCTATTATATGGGGCCTGGCCAGATGCTGGATTACGAGCTTACCATAAGAAACAATTCAGATACTGTGGTGACCAATTTTGCCTATTTCACAGACGAAGGAACCGGCAGATTCTGCTTTCTTTCCAATAATTATAAATACATCGATGGTATTCGTTTGTCGCAAGGTGAAGAAATTACTATTCGAGATACAATGTTTCCCTACGTTATCGGCAGTAATCGGGGCCTATTGTTTTATGCCGTAGCGGCCAATCATCAACTGTCGGACTCCGCTTTCTCTACTTTAGCAATTCATGACCTTTCCACTTCAATAAGAGAAAATAATTCAATCCCGGGAATTTCGATATATCCAAATCCGGCTCAGGAGAAAATCTATATCAATCAACCTGGTATAAATCGAGAACTGAATTGTCAAATCTTCAATATGCAGGGACAAATTATGATCTCGACAATCCTTCGAGATGCACAAATCGACATTACAAGTTTAATCCCTGGTCAATATTGGGTCCGTTTATATGATTCATCCGGGCTAATTACAAAAAAGGTCACGAAGATCTAACCATATAGCCAGAGTTAAAATTATCATGACATCATCTTCGCAAAATCCTTCGCAAAGTAGGTGATTATCACATCAGCTCCCGCCCTTTTGATACATAGTAAGACTTCGGGCATCGCCTGCTCATAATTTAACCAGCCATTTTGACAAGCGGCAATCAGCATAGCACATTCACCACTGACATGATAGGCGGCGACCGGCAGGTGGGTATTTTCCCGGACTAAATGGATTACATCAAGATAATTCAATGCGGGTTTCACCATTAAAAAATCAGCTCCCTCTGCCGCATCTAAAGCTGCTTCAATAAGAGCTTCCCGTTTATTAGCCGGATTCATCTGGTATGTTTTTTTATCACCAGATTTCGGTGCGGAATCCAGTGCATCGCGAAATGGGCCATAGTAAGCACTGGCATATTTGGCGGTATAAGCCATAATACCGGTCTCGGTAAAACCTTCTTTATCCAGAGCCTGCCGGATCACCCCCACTCTACCATCCATCATATCAGAAGGTCCGATAATATCAAATCCGGCATGTGCCTGAGCTACCGCCATCCTGCCCAGAACGGGTAGCGTCTGATCATTGACAATGCGTCCATCAATGACCACACCATCATGACCATCCGAACTGTAGGGATCCATGGCCACATCACTGATTAACGTCGTCTGAGGAAATTCTTTCTTTATTTTTTCAGCCGCTTTCAGATAAAAATTGTCCTCATTCCAACTGTAAGTAGCCTTATTATCTTTGTACTTCTCCGCTATCGAAGGAAACAAAATAAAATTGGTCAATTTATAATTCAGACATTCCTGAATTGTTTTCAGAGCTTCATCAACCGATAAGCGGAAATTACCAGGTAGAGAAGTTACTTCATTTTTTATTTTTTCACCAGCGACCAGAAATAGCGGATAAATCAATTGTTCTACATCCAGCCTGGTCTCTTGTACCATTTTCCGAACGTTTTCACTATTTCTGTTTCTTCGGGGACGAATGTTCATAATCAACAAGTTATTTTGCTCCGGTCGCAAACGGGTGTTCCGATGCTAAAGTATTTCCGGTCCATCAATTTAAAATTAGTTCGATCACCGCTTTCACAGCTCATTTTCAATTTTGTTTTCATGTTATGCTGAATTGGTTTCCCCTGCACTTCACCACCATGACACCAGAATACCAAAAAACCAAAAAACCACATTACCAAAACACCCAATACCAAACCAAACATTTAATGCGAAGTAAAAACTTCTTGTGGTTTAGTGCTTTTCTCCGGAAGGAACAGTTAAACGATTAAACAGTTCAACAGTTCAACCACCACAATACCACAATACCACACCAACCAT
>JBGTCB010000586.1:0-1905 GCA_041748995.1 Saprospiraceae bacterium
TCTACTATGTCTGGAGTTTAAAAAATTTTGATCTGACTGACCTGAAAACTACTTCAGGACAGCCGGTGCAAATTATTCAGGCCGGTACCAGGAACTATGATTCCGGACCTGATTTCTTGCAGGCAAAAATTAAAATTGGACATCAGATCTGGGCTGGCCATGTAGAAATGCATGTTTTGTCTGGTGATTGGTTAAAACATCAGCACCAGATTGATAAAGCCTTTCAAAATGTAGTCTTGCATGTAGTTTATGAAGAAGATGAGAAAATCAGTCTTCCCAATGGTGAAGAACTGGCCTGTATTGAATTAAAGAATCGTATAAAGCCACTTTTGATCGGGCAGTATGAAAAATTGATGCTCTCGTCAACCTGGATTCCTTGTGAAAAAAACGATCGGCCAATTTCCAGACCAGCTCTTCGGGGATGGTATGAAAGAATCCTCGTTGAACGACTTGCCGGTAAAACCAATCGGATTCAAAATGTTTTACTGCAAACTGAATATGATTGGGAAGAAGCATTTTACCGGATTCTTGGTCGAAACTTCGGGTTTAGTGTCAACGCCGATGCGTTTGAAGCATTGATGATATCGTTGCCGCGTAAAATTTTAATCAGGCACAAGGATAAGTTAAAGCAGATCGAGGCACTACTTTTCGGGCAGGCAGGTCTTCTACGGGAGAACTTTGAAGATGATTATGCCCGGGAGCTCAGGGAGGAGTACATTTATCTTCAAAAGAAATATAAACTGGTTCCACTAGAGTCACACCAATGGAAGTTCATGCGCATGCGTCCGGCTAATTTTCCCACTATACGAATTGCCCAGTTTGCGGTTTTGATTTATAAGACCGTTCATCTTTTCAGCAAATTGCTGGCTGCCAGGTCTGTCAGGGAGATTATAAATATGTATCAAACGGACGTGTCCGGATATTGGAAAACCCATTACATGTTTGATCAGGGATCGGCTAAAAAGAACAAAAAGCTTGGTGACTTATCTATTTATCTAATCATCATCAATACGGTGGTACCCTTCCTTTTTCATTACGGCCAGGTACATGCTAACGATCCTTTGCAGGAAAGAGCGCTAAATTTTTTGGATGAGATGCCCTTTGAATCCAATCAAACAATAAAGAAATATAAATTGCTAGGATTTGAAGCGACCTCGGCTTTTGATTCACAAGCTTTGATACAATTAAAAAACAACTACTGTGATCTCAAACGTTGTCTGGAATGCACCATAGGGAATTCAATTTTAAGATCCTGATATGATACAAAGATGGTTATTTCAGGTTTTAATGTCGCCGTTTGCACTCCTTTATGGTATCGGCATTTCAATCAGGAATCTCTTTTATCAGGTTGGCATTGTTAAGGAAATCTCTTTTAATATCCCGGTAATTTCAGTAGGTAATTTGACCATGGGGGGCACCGGTAAAACACCTCATGTTGAATATCTTATTCACTGGCTATCTCAATACATACACATTGCCGTATTGAGCAGGGGATACAAAAGGAAGACCAAGGGTTTTATGAGGGTGGTTCCCCAAAATAGTGCCCAGGATACGGGAGATGAACCCTTACAGTACAAAAGAAAATTTCCTCAATCAGCGGTTTATGTTTCTGAAAGCCGGGTGTTGGGCATACCGAAGATTATAGCCTTACATCCTGAAGTTCAGGTCATTCTATTGGATGATGCCTTTCAACACCGCGCCGTGAAGCCTGGGATTAATATTCTATTGACTGAATATAGCAGGTTGTTTACATCTGATTACCTCCTGCCAATGGGTCGCCTGAGAGAATGGAGGAGTGCATCTCAACGTGCAGATATGATCTTAATTACAAAATGTCCTCTGTCCTTTACTCAAGCAGAAAAAGATGAAATAGCTGGTAAAATTAAACTCCAGAGTCATCAAAAA
>JBGTCB010000587.1:0-3942 GCA_041748995.1 Saprospiraceae bacterium
GGTGAATCAATCAGTTTGGAATATACTTCAGCGGTATTATAACAGCCCTTATTTTTTTGATTCGATTTCCTGGAAATCAAGCCAGCCCATTACCATTGAACTAACGAAAATTTACCGGCAAAGTCATCAGGAGTTTATTGAAATCTTAAACCGGATGCGATATGGTACGACCACTCCTGCAGATATTGAAAGACTTAACCAAAATTATCAACCAAATTTTAGCCCCGGTAAAGAAAAATATATCACCCTGACCACTCATAACCAGAAGGCGAACAAGATTAATGCCGATAAAATGGCAGAATTACCGGGAAAGCCCATCACCTATAAAGCCGAGATCCAGGATCAGTTCAATGAAAATGCCTATCCCGCCGACGCTGCACTAACTCTGAAATCGGGCGCTCAGGTCATGTTTATCCGCAATGATCCGGAAGGCCGCTACTACAATGGAAAAATCGCAGAAGTAATCTCCGCTTCAAAAGATGATTTAAAGATCCGGTTTGAAAATGGAGAGAGCCTTTATGTTGAGCAGGTAAAGTGGGAAAATAAAAAATACGAACTAAAAGCAGATACCAATGAAATCGAATCCCGTGTACTGGGTAGTTTCACTCAATATCCTTTGCGTCTGGCCTGGGCTATTACGGTGCATAAAAGCCAGGGACTTACATTTGAGCGGATGGTTGTCGACCTTGGTGATTCATTTGCATCCGGTCAGGCTTATGTGGCTCTGAGTCGCTGCACGACCCTTGATGGTCTTGTGCTCCTTTCAAAAATGGACATGGGTAATGTCATGGTCAACAACCAGATCGTCAACTACCATGATCTGGCACCCAAAGAAGAACACTTAAGTACCGTTCTCGAGACTGCCAAACTCCGGTTTGCAGGTGATGACTTAAAATCAGTATTTGATTTTAAAAATCTCACTTTGCAAACCGAAGAATGGTTCGAATTTATTACAGAAAAAAATGTCCCGGAAAGTCATAAAGTGGAAAAAATTATCCAAAAAATTCAGGATCTACTGAAGTCATGGGAAAAAATAAACCGCAGCTTCAAATCCGAACTTCATATTCTAGTAACGAAATACCCGGCGACCAAGGACACATCAAAAATTCAAGAAAGAGTAGAAAAGGCAGTAGATTATTACACCTCCAATATTTACAACAATATTCTGTTGCCTATTCACCAGCATAGGGAAAGCCTGGCTTTCAAATCAAAAGTGAAAAAATATCTGCTGTATGTAGGTGAATTACAGAATGCGGTATGGGCGCAGATCGATAAATTATACGATGCATCATTTTTGGGTGTAAACCTTTACCAGGGAGAAAAAAAATACCATAGGCAGATGCTTCAAAAACTGGAGACTTCCGGTACTGTCAAAAAAGCAGAAAAAGGAGCCACTTTTTCCGATACATTGTTGCTCTTCCGGCAGGGTAAAAGTAGTGAGCAGATTGCTGAAATACGAAGCCTCGCAAAAGGCACTATTGAAAGTCATTTAGCCAAATTAATCGGACAGGGAGAAATTGCCATTGGCGAACTGATTCCGACCGACCGGGCAGAGCGATTAACTTACTACATGCTTAAAAATCCCGAAACCCCGATGAGTGAATTAAAACTAAAAATTCCCTTCGAAGTAGAATACAGTGAATTACGCATGGTAAGGGAACATCTACAAAGCCTGAAGAAAAATGGGCAATAATTCTGAAACTTCAAAGAGCATTTTCACCGGTAGCAGGATCAGGGTGCGCTGTTGTCGCTTTTCCAGGTCCCTACCCTTCTCATAATCAAATTGTGCGACCCATTGTCTGCGGATTAATCAATTTCTTCTCATCTTTACCCGATCAGATTTGTTATGATTTCTATACCTAATGTTGGATAATGTCTACGATTATTTGGTGATTGGAGCTGGTGCCGCCGGTTTGCAACTGGTTTTTGCCCTTCAGGAAGATGATTTCTTTCGTGACAAGAAAATTGCTGTTATCGAAAGAGAAGAAAAAAAGGAAAGTGATAAAACCTGGTGTTACTGGGAAACAGGACCAGGAAAATGGGATAGAATTATCAGCCATTCCTGGACAAAAGGACTCTTTATTACCCACGAACAATCCATTCCTCTCAACCTTGAACCCTACCGTTATAAAAAACTGGATTCGGCTGCTTTCTATCAGTTTGCCCGGCAACAAATAGCCGGGTCAATCCAAATTCAATGGATAAAAGATGATATAAAAGATATCGTTTCCAAGGAACCTTTGGAGGTACAGGGTACCCGGCAGACCTACCTGGCCCAACACGTTTTTGATAGTCGCATAGATCCGGCTTTTTTCGAAAACAAAAAATATAAAAAGGTATGGCAGCATTTTAAAGGCTGGGAAATAGAAACGGATCAGGCGGTTTTCGATCCTGAGATCTTTACCATGATGGACTTCCGGATCAAATGGAAAAATTCGACCAGTTTTACTTATGTATTACCCACCGGCCCCAGAAATGCACTCATTGAATTCACTTTTTTCACCCCTTTTTTTGTAGAAGATGAGGATTACGATGAACTGCTTCAAAATTATATCCAACAATTTTTGACGATTCAAAATTATCAGATTAAAAGAATAGAAAAAGGAATTATTCCGATGACGGACTATCCTTTTCATATCCATCATGAAAAAAACCTCACTAAAATCGGAAGTGGTGGTGGTTGGGTAAGACCATCTTCCGGTTATTCGTTTAGAAATACCCAGCGTTATGTACAAAATCTGATCGCGAATATTAAAAATAACAGAGCCCCTCATCATGGTATTACCCGCAATCGCTTCCGGACCTACGATACCCTGTTTCTGGATCTGTTGCAAAATTATAATGAGATGGGAGAATCTCTGTTTACTTCGATGTACAGCAAAAATACCATTCAGCAAATATTTAAATTCCTGGATGAAAAAACTTCTTTTCTCGAAGATGCCCGGTTAATTTCGACATTTGATAAATGGCCATTCTTAAAAGCAGCAGCGCGTTATAAATTATGAGTTCAATTAGTTCAATTTACGATTTACGATTGCGGTGTCGCGTTGTAACCGAAAAGCTGTCACCCCTCGAAGGTGCGACAGCTTAATTCCTGCATTGCGGTGTCGCAACTCAAAGGGGTGACAACGCCTTTAAAATGAAGGGGTCGCACCGCATACCTCTCTAACTTTACCCGTACGTTAATCATGCAGGAATCTACTTTATTTGCAAAAACTTTATAATATGAAAGTGGTCAACTTTTCATTTGCGGTCCTGGTATGGCTATTTATTCTACCGGAGGCAATCTATGACCTGGAGTTGGTTTTTTTTTGAATGGTCGCCTCTGCGTTTATCTGCGTAATCTGCGGGATAAATTAGCCCGCAGATCTCGCTGATTTTCGCTGATTTGGTTAATGAATCATTTAAACCTAAATTAGATAGCCTACTCTTTAGGAAATGTCTCTCCTGCTGTCAGCATTTAGAATATTTCAAACAACTGACACATTGGAAAGACCTGAAGCTGGTTTTTTTTAAATGGTCGCTTCTGCGTTTATCTGCGCAATCTGCGGGAGAAAATTAGCCCGCAGATCTCGCTGATTTTCCCTGATGGGGTTAATGAATCATTTAAACCTAAATTAGATAGCCAACTCTTTAAGAAATGTCTTCCTGCTGTCAGCATTTAGAATATTTCAAGCAACTGACACATTTGTCCGACCTGGAGCTGGTCATTTTGAATGTTCGCTTCTGCGTTTATCTGCGCAATCTGCGGGAGAAAAATTGCCCGCAGATCTCGCGGATCTTCGCTGATGAGGTCACTTTCAAAAGAAACAATTGATACATTTAATCCAATCTGGAGAAGACTTTTTGAATGGTCGTTTCTACGTTTATCTGCGCAATCTGCGGGAGAAAAATTGCCCGCAGATCTCGCGGATCTTCGCTGATGAGGTCACTTTCAAAAGA
>JBGTCB010000588.1:0-3324 GCA_041748995.1 Saprospiraceae bacterium
GGAAGTCAGGATTTAGAAGGCAGTGCTCTTGATTTTTCTTTGGGTGGATGTGGTCGTCCCGCAAATCTGCCGGACGGGGTTTGCCAATTTTTGCGCCAAAAGTAGGTACGAGAACTAAATATGCCAAAGAATCATTTTGTATTTAGATTTCCGGAACTAATAGAAGTTTGCTACCATTCGAAATGAAACTACCCTTTAAAGACCAAAAATTTCTTTTTCTTCTCTTTGCAATCGTAGTAGTTATTGCCTTAGAGGTTTTATCCCTGATAGGCATAGACATTCCACTGCCTTATGCACCTTTTGTTTTCTCTATATTCATTCTTGGCATCGGTTACCATGTTATTTGGAGTGGCGTAAAAGCTATTTTCAAACTCCAATTCAGCAACATCAATCTGCTCATGTTGATTGCGGTGATTGGCGCATTTTATTTGGGAGAATTTCCGGAAGCTGCTGTGCTGGTCGTGTTGTATGTATTGGGTGAACGACTGGAAGATATCGGCATCGAAAATAGTAAATCGGCGTTGGATCAGTTGGTTAGTAAAGCACCCAGGACTGCCTTTGTAAAATATAAAAACGAATTTGTTCTTATTGACAAAATTGAAGTAGGAACTATTATTCAGGTAAAGCCGGGTGAGATGATACCCCTTGACGGCAAAATAATTTCGGGTGAAACCTCCGTAGATGAATCCACAATCACAGGCGAACCTATTCCAAAGGACAAGCACCCGGGTGACCATCTCTTTGCGGGAACGTTAAACAAAAACGGGTTTATCGAAGTAGAAACAACCAAACTTTCGGCAGATACTACTTTCTCAAAAATCATTCGCCTCACCTTTGAAGCAACGGCCAATAAATCCGAAACTCAAAAATTCATTCAGAAATTTTCAAAATATTACACTCCTGCCATGATTTTGCTGGCAGTATTATTATTTGTTATTCCTGTTTTTATTTTGCAGTTGGATTTCAATCATTGGTTGTTGCAATCCATAACCCTTTTGGTCATTGCCTGTCCGTGCGCCTTGGTCATTTCTACTCCTGTGGCTATTTATGCTGCTATTGGCAATGCTTCAGCAAAAGGAGCCTTGATAAAAGGTGGAAAATATCTGGAAGCTTTAGCATCAATCAGGGCCATTGCGTTAGACAAAACCCGAACCATCACATTCGGAACCCCGTTTGTCAGTGACGTAATTCCTCTCAAGGGAACAAGTCGGGAAGAGCTTTTGGCATGCACAGCAGGAGCAGAAATCTTCAGTGAACACCCATTGGCACAAGCCATTGTCGATGCAAGCAGAAGAGAAGGATTTGAACCACACAAAACCGAAAGTTTTAAAAGCATTATCGGAAAAGGAGCTATAGCAAAATGCCTGGTGTGTGAGGATGAAACAATTTATGTGGGCAAACTTGAGTTCATCCGGGAGCACCACCATACCGATAGAGAGGCTGAAATTATAGTGGAGCAACTTTCATCCCAGGGTAAAACAAGTGTTGTCGTAAGTTTTGGAAATGGCGTGGCGGGAATCATTGGTTTAATGGATGAAATAAAACCAGGTAGTGCCGGGGCTATAAAGGAATTGAAAAACCTTAACATAGAACCTATCATGCTCAGCGGTGATAACGAAAAAGCAGCAAACTATGTGTCAGGACAAGTCGGTATTAAAAGGATATTCGGTGGTCTGCTTCCCGAAGACAAATCCGAAAAAATCAATGACCTTTTGCAGGAATACGGCAAAGTAGCCATGGTAGGGGATGGGATAAATGATGCTCCTGCCTTAGCTCAAAGCACGGTAGGGATAGCGATGGGAGCAGCGGGTAGCGATACCGCCATTGAAACAGCAAATATCGCCTTGATGAATGATCAACTATCACTTATACCGTTTCTAATCCGGTTAAGCAGAAAAACAATTCAAAGAATAAAATTCAACACCATTGGAGCAATAGCAATAAAGATTATTTTCATTGCACTTGCCTTCATCGGGTACAGCAACTTAGTTTTCGCGATTGCTGCTGACGTAGGAGTCACGCTTATTGTAATCCTGACAAGTTTAAGTTTGATGAAATTTGAGGCAGAAAGGGGTGTTTAAGTAGTTGAATTGTTGAATTGGAAATCTCACCCTGCATTTATACTCCAGGAAAAATTATTGGCTTTTGCGGTCTTTGACTAAATATTTTTGAAGCCGCGGCATTGCAATCTGATATTTATCCAAATCTCCATCAATGCGATATCTTAATTTTATAAGACCGAGAATCAGGCCAAATACAATAAAGTGAAATGCGTAAAAGATAGCCATAAAATACGCAAACAGGGGGCCAGCGAGAAATGAACTCTCAGGCGAAAAATGGTGAATAAAAACAATTAAAAAGGAGCATATTCCCAGCACCGCAGCGAGCAACAGTGGCTGAGCCTCTATCTGAACTTTAAAATGTTGAATAGTCGAAATTTTGACTTCAATTGGTTGATGAATTTGTCCCGGAAGCTGTCCAGTCCGTGTAAAGGAAAACAGCAGATGGTTTTCCCTAAGACCTACTAAGTATCCGCTTAAAATTTCACCGCTATTCTGCAGCTTAATAGTACTATGATATATCATCTTGGATCTAGTATTTCTTAATAATACCTTTAAGTCTGACTTCTCACCAAACTATTCACTTCCCGACCTTTCTGACCACCAGATATATTCATTATGTTAAAGCCATGAAAAACGTAAATGAATTCATTGGGGAAATTTCAGAAAATATAGATATAGGGCGGTTGCGTACAAAAAGAACTGTCAGAAAACATAGAATCCCCATTGATCTGATCGTTTACTTTTTTCCCTTCACCTACATAGTATTTGTTAAAACCTGTCGTATGAAATTTCATTGGGTCTCCGTCCGCATTTCAGTAGTGCTCGTGACTCTCTGCCTATTTGGATCTTGTGGAATCGTCCGGTCAGTGTGGTTTTTTAAACCGGACACCGATGACTATCGCCATGATCCTTTCAAATTTATTGTTCCACCGGAAGTACCCTTTCAATTCAGCAAAAGCGATCAAAGTAACGAGATAGGCACACGGATTTTTGTCACCTGTTGTTTTGGGCCCAATACCATAACCCTCAACGATTTTATGAGGCAATACGGCACTGAGGCATTTCTTATCATTCGTAACGATACTATTTTGTATGAGGCATATCCTGACAACCATAATCAAAGCAAGCATATTACTTCATTCTCTATCTCAAAGGCGATCGCCGGCATTGCATTGCGGAAGGGCTATCTGAAAAGCCTGGATCAGGCGGTATGTGAAATCCTCCCTGAATGGAATAGGCAGGGATTTGAAAATCTGACAGT
>JBGTCB010000589.1:0-27678 GCA_041748995.1 Saprospiraceae bacterium
TCCCGGCTTCTGCCCAGGTGAGTCAACAATGCTCACAGGGGGAAATGGCTATAATTCCTATAGCTGGTCCACGGGCTCGTTTAACCAAAGTGTAGTCATTAATACCGTCGGCACCTACATACTAACGGTTACCGATAACAACGGGTGCGAGGGATCAAACAGTAAATCAGTGATCGAATATAATCCACCAGAACCCTTTATTGCCGGATCCCTGGGCTTTTGTGGGGGCAGTAGTGTACAACTGAAGGCCGTGAATGAAAATGAGGGAGGTTTCATTACATACTCATGGAATACAGGTCAAACTTCTCAGGGTATCTTTGTAGATTCAGCAGGAACTTATGCAGTCACAGTCACAGATATCAATGGATGCGAGGGGGATACCAGCGTTACTGTAATTGAAGAAGGAACGGTTCCCCCAACACCAGGGGCAATCATCGGTCCCGGTTTTGTAGCAGGTGATTCCGTATTCGTGCAGTACTCCATAAGTCCCGTGCCAAATACCCTATTTTATGTTTGGATGGTTCCCGAAAATGCAACCATTGTCGGGAGGGCTGACTCAACTGTTATCTTGCTGGCCATTCATTCACTACCTACAGGAGAAATAGCCGTAGCTGCAGCTAATGCATGCGGTCTGAGCCCTTCCGGAGATCCAAGAAAAATAGACTTTCAAGCTCCTTCCTTTGGAGATTGTAATCAGGTTGAACTGGTCCTGGACAGTAATCCCATCCCAACTGGAGTATATTTTGCAGATACCATGAGTTCGATGGGAACGGTACCGCAGGCCGGATTTGTTTTGTTTAGATCAGCCGTAGAAGTTGATCTGCAGGCTGAATTTAACGTTCAGTTAGGAGGAGTTTTTGAGGTCCAAATAGCTGATTGCGATCAATAAATCTATAGAAGTAACTAGCTATTATACTGTATGTGAGCTTTCTATGCTGTAATTTCGCAATGTGACCGGTTCAAAATGAACTGCGTGCCAATTAAGTTGCGAGGCCACATTGGTCTTTGTGAGCATTATTAAATGCTCAAATCGTCCTGATCTTGATGTGGATTTTCCACCATTCGATAGACAAACTCATTCTCACTGCCTTTGGATAAGTTAATCATCAGTCAGCTGGCGACCCGGTAGCTACCTTTGTGTCCTTGTAGAGGCCTCGGATTAGAGTCTGATTTTGCTACAACAATTTACGGGAAGTGGGGAAGCTCATTAGGGGCAAAAAAAAGACCGGCTCTTTTTTCCCCCTATGTAAGAACCGGTCCAGACCATGAGATAATTGACGTGTGCTTCTTAAGCTTTTGGATTGCAGCCAGTTCTCTTTTAGACCCGGCCGAAGCATCATGCTATCTTAAATGCATATTATATGCCAATTATTCCAACTATGATCAATTAATAAAATAATTTTAAAATTATATCTGTAATTATCTGTAAATCAGATATCTACTTATTATGAATTATTTACATATCAAATGTATGATCTTTTTATTGATTGTGCAACTGTTTGGTAATTTTTTTTCTAAATCTGCAGATATTTTATTCTATGTTAGATTCTCAATCCCGTCATTATTGGATTGATTGCCGTCATTTTGTCAGTTTTTACCTGCATGGCATGTGATTTGACCCCGAAAGACAGAACAAAATTTTATCAATATGACCATGGAGAAAGGATCAATTTCGGTAGAATCACAGAATATTTTCCCGATTATCAAGAAGTTCCTGTATGCCGATCATGACATCTTTTTACGCGAACTCATATCAAATGCTATAGATGCAACTCAAAAACTCAAGACGCTTCACAACAAAGGTGTCATAAAGTCAGAGCTGGGGGATCTCACGATCGAAATCGTCATTGACGAAAAAGCAAAAACTCTATCTATCAAAGATCAGGGTATTGGAATGACTGATGAAGAGGTAAAAAAATACCTCAATCAGGTGGCTTTCTCCAGTGCTGAGGAGTTTGTCAAGAAATATAAAGCCGAAAATACCATCATTGGACATTTCGGATTGGGTTTTTATTCTGCCTTCATGGTGGCCAGCCGGGTTGAAGTAATTACCAAATCGTATCGCAAGAATGCCAAAGCAGTGCGCTGGGAATGTGAGGGTGAACCGGAATATACCATCGACGAAGCTGATCGTAAGGAGCGAGGTACGGAAGTAATATTACATATAAATGATGAGAGTAAGGAATTCCTAGAAAAACACCGGATTGAAAGCCTGTTAAAGAAATACTGCCGATTTTTACCGATACCGATCAAATTTGGCACCCGGACCGAAACGACCTATGAGGAAGAAGGCGAAGAATCCAAACCGATTGAAACCGAGGTGGACAACATTATTAACAATACCAATCCCACCTGGAAAAAGTCTCCTGCTGGTTTAAAAGATGAGGATTATAAAGATTTCTATGAAGAACTTTATCCCTACAGCCAGCCTCCTTTGTTCTGGATTCATTTGAATATTGATTTCCCCTTCCATCTGACGGGAATTCTCTATTTCCCAAAGCTTTCGCAGCAATTTGAAGTACAGAAAAATAAAATTCAGTTATATAGTAATCAGGTCTATGTGACGGATGATGTGAAGGATATCGTACCGGAGTTTCTTACTTTGATGCATGGGGTAATAGATTCTCCGGATATACCTTTGAATGTTTCCAGAAGTTATCTTCAGAGTGATCATAATGTCAAGAAAATAACCAGCTACATCACTAAGAAAGTTGCAGAGAAACTTCAGTCGCTTTTCAAAAAAGACCGGGAAGCCTATGCTTCAAAATGGGATGAGATTTCTCCGATTGTAAAATATGGGATGATCACTGACGAAAAATTTTACGATAAATCAAAACAGTTTGCCCTTTTAAAAAATACCGCCGGCGAATTTTTTACTATCGAAGAATACAGGGATAAAGTGAAGGTTAACCAAACGGATAAGCATGGTAAGGTCGTGCTGATTTATGCCAATCATGAAAAGGATCAGGATACTTTTATTCATGCAGCCACAAAAAGAGGTTATGATGTCCTGCTCTTAGATCAAATAATCGACAACCACTTTATCCAACATCTTGAATACAAAGGAGACAACCTGTTATTTGTCCGGGTTGATTCTGATACGGTTGATAATCTGATACAGAGTGATGATGTGGTTGAAGCTGTCCTTTCAGAAAAGGAACAGGAAAAACTGAAATCGCTTTTTGAAACCGTACTGAAAAAAGAAGGTCACTCCATCCAGTTGAAACCACTAACTAAAGATGACCATCCGGTCATGATCACCCGGCCCGAGTTTATGCGACGAATGCAGGAAATGCAGCGATTGCAAGGTATGGGAGGAGGTGAGATGCCCGAATTTCATCAACTGGTTATCAACGCAAATCATCCTTTGATCGTGGATAAACTTCTCAAAATGAAAAGTGAGGACAAGAAGGAGGACTTTGTCAAATACCTGTATGATTTAGCCAGACTAAATCAGCAGATGCTGAAAGGGGCGGATCTGACAGCGTTCATTAATCGAAGTTTGCAATTTGTCAGCTGACAAGGGAGTCTTCATAATTTGACAAGAGCATCGAAAGGATCGGTGCTCACATGGTCACCGGTCCCACTTTTGCGATTTGCTATCGAAAGAGCGGTTTATTCCGATGCCTCTATTTGACCGAATTCAGTTGGAAGGATGAAATGATGTGCTCCAGATAAAGCATTTGATTACGCTTGCGCTCACCTGGAGCGAGGACAAAGGCATCGATATAAATCAGCTCCGATTTGGCTTCATTTAAAACCAGATATGAAATAAAGGGACCACCCTGGAAATCTCCTTCCATTTCCCATATACCACGGGACTCTACGGCATAAGCACCTCCTAATCTCATTGATTGGGTATAAACCGGCAAATCAACCGGATTGGTACGCATATAGCTACCTTCGACCGTCGTACTGACGTATGATCTACCCAGTTCATCTCTCAAAAGAATGATTTGATCTTTTTTAAATTGGTCCGGACTCTTGTAGGGTAATTTATGGATTATTATATTGGATACAATAAGTTCGTGTTCCCGCATCATCCAAAGGGTATTTTCATCCTCAATGGTTAGACGGTATTCAGAAGGAATGCTCATGTGACTTCCAAACATTTCCAATATCCGGTTCTGTAATATGTTGTTCTCACCGCCCTGATAAACATTGGCATCAATCTGACGTCGATACTGTTCCTGAATTACTTTCGCTACTGAAGGAAATCTGCTGACAATCTGCCTGACAAGTTCTCCTTTACCGGGTGCAAACAGATAAACAATGACTTGGTCTTTTGCCCATCGATCCCGCACCATACTGGTGTGATATGTTGTATCCTGCCTGGCTCTTAAGATCTTTTCACTTCCCAGGTCCTGGGCAACCATGGCAGTAGTTCGGGACTGTTCGTCATTGATGTCGGCAATAATCACGTATGCTTTGAGCTCTCTGCGGGTTGATTCTGCTTCGATATCATCAGGAGTAAAATGTTTAAGATCAAACAGCGGCTCGGGTTGAGGCAGGATGGGATAAGCTGATCCAAAGTAATAATTTACAGAATCACCGATAGCACTTTCCCATATATCCAAATCGCAGATAATTGCCAGCTGATTTAAAGATCCCACTGCATTGGGAGTAGGTTCTAGTCGTTTCCTTGCTTCATCTGTACAACCATTCAGAAAGACTATCAAGGACAGCATGAAACCCCACATCCATTTAAATTGACCAATCATCTCTCGATATTTTCTTCTATTATGAAGATGTGCTTTATCCTTCCCTTGGTGTATTTACCCTGGTTTAGAAAGCAAGATCAGAAAAATCTCCGGGAAGAAAGACTGATGTCGATTCTAAAATAACTTTTCCACTATGTGATCTTCGGAAATACCCTCGGCTTCAGCTTTGTAATTTCTCACAATCCGGTGTCTTAGTACATACTTGGCAATGCTTTGTACATCTTCAATATCGGGAGAATACTTACCCAAAATTGCCGCGTGACATTTTGCACCCAATACCAGGAATTGAGAGGCACGAGGGCCTGCTCCCCAGGTGATGTATTGATTTACAATGTCCGGAGCAAGACTTGAAGTTGGTCTGGTTTTATTTGCCAACTGCACTGCATACTCCAGGACTTTATCGGCAATCGGAATCTTGCGTATCAATGATTGATAAAATTGAATCTGTTCTGCCGTAAGTATGCTACCGAGAGTCGGACTGTAATTTGAAGTTGTTTCTTTCACTACCCTGATTTCATCTTCATAGCTGGGATATGTCAACGGTATATTAAACATAAATCGATCCAGCTGAGCTTCGGGTAGAGGATAGGTTCCCTCCTGTTCTATGGGGTTTTGAGTAGCCAGCACGAAAAAAGGACGTGGCAGAATATGTCTGATACCCGCTACGGTGACCGAACGTTCCTGCATGGCTTCCAGTAAAGCTGCCTGCGTTTTTGGTGGTGTCCGGTTAATCTCATCAGCCAGTACGATATTTGAAAACAAAGGTCCCTTGTTAAATTTGAAGTGCCGGTCTTCGTCAAGAATCTCTGAACCAGTAATATCCGATGGCATCAGATCGGGGGTAAATTGAATTCGTTTAAACTCCAAATCCAATACATCGGCGATGGTGCTCACCAACAATGTCTTGGCTAATCCAGGTACTCCAACCAGAAGACTATGACCATTACTAAACAATGAAATCAAAACTGATTTCACTACATCATGTTGACCAACAATAATTTTACCTATTTCTGCCCGTAAATCTTTATAGGATTGTGCCAGGGCATCTACGGCTTCCACATCCGTCTTGTACATCGGCTCTGCTGTTGACATATCTATTTTATCAGGTGATTTGATCTAGTAGAACGACCAAAATTAACAATTTACTATTACCAAACGGGCAAGTTAAAATTTTGTTTTGAAGGTCTTCCTCTGGAGGTATTTCTTTACTTCTGATTACATCCCTCATGGGCAGGGCCATTGATAGTCGGAAATGGCATACGTCCTGCTTTGGTATGAATAGTGCCACCATTCCGTACGTATAGGCCGAAATCCTCCACGCTCCATAGAAGTCTTCAACAAAGACCTGTGCGTTTTAACTGAATCCGGATGTCCGGCCGAGGTATGATGCGACCCCTCTCCAAAAAAATCAAAAGGGGTACCCATATCCAGTTCATTACCTTCCCGGTCGACTATACTCACATCAACAGCAACCCCCTTGCTGTGCATACTTCCCCTTTCTGGGGGAGTTACATACCGGGCATCGGGCATTTTTGACCAGAGGACTGATTGCACTGAAGCCGGTCGGTAACAGTCATACATTTTCAGACCAAATCCTTTCGCTTTCAGGTCCTTATGAATCCTGACAATCGCCTCAGCAACCTCTGTTCGGAGTATGCACCTGCCGCAAGGGTACAATTGCAATCCTACAAAGTTATCAAGAGAGGCGTAGCGAATATCAATCACGATGCTGGAATCGAGTTCAACTACATCCCTCCAGCTACTATCAAGGGGCGTACTATAAACAGGAGTGACCACTTCGTGCCTGGGTTCTGATAAGGTGAGATCATCCAGTACAGTTAAGTTTATTACCTTCTTATCAGGAATAGTCTGACACCCAAGTAAGATGACAAAAAAGATCCGGCTGATTGGACACATCAACGATCAATCAACTTTAAGAACTCTTCTTCAGTCATGATCCGGATGGTACCGAGAGATTGAGCCCTGGTCAATTTACTTCCGGCATTTTCTCCCACGACCAGTATGTCGAGATTTGCACTGACAGCACTGAGATTCCTGGCACCCCATTCTTCTGCCAAAGTCTGCGCATCCTTCCTGCCCATCTGCTGCAAAGTTCCTGTAAACAAGATCGTTTTGCCTGATAATGGTGTGTCATTTACCACTTCCTTCGGTCTGTCTGAATCCGTCTGAATTACATTTACTCCTGCGGCTTCAAGACGTCTTAAAAGGCCGATAGACCCGAGATCGCTAAAATAACTGGTAATCTGACGAGCCAATACAGGTCCAATGTCTTTGATGGCCGTCAGATCTTCCTCTTTCATTTCTGACAGGTCAAAGATTGAACTAATCCGTTCTGCCAGTATCTTTGAAGCTCTCTTCCCCAGATGATGGATGCTGAGACTATGTAACAAGCGGTAAAGGGGATTATTTTTTGCCTTTTCAATAGCACTTTTAAGATTTTCGGCAGATCGTTTCCCAAATCCTTCAAGTTCCTCAATTTTTTCATAATCCAGATAATAGATATCACTTATATCCCGGATCCAGCCTTTATCCCAAAACCGTTCGATCATCGATCGACCCAGACCGTCAATATTCATAGCGTCCTTTGATACATGGAAAATTATGCGCTGGAGGTCCTGAGCACCACAAGTGCATTGGGGACAACGCCAGGCAGCTTCATCACCTTCTTTGACGAGTTTGACCGGTTGGTCTCCCTTATTGATAGGACAGTAAATGGGAAAATCAATGGGTTTTTCCAATCCGCTTCGCAATTCCGGTATTGACTTCACTATATACGGAATGACGTCACCGGCCCTTTCAACCAACACCTGATCTCCAATTCGAAGATCCTTACTTCGGATAAACTCTTCGTTGTGCAAAGAAACGCTGGTCACAGTGACTCCAGCCAATTGAACCGGTACCACTTTTGCCACCGGAGTAATGGACCCTATTTTACCTACCTGATATTCCACAGAAACCAGACGGGTAGTCGCTTGTTTAGCCTTAAATTTGTAGGCAATAGCCCAGCGTGGATGATGGCTGGTAGCTCCCACCTGCTGTTGCTGTTTCACCTGATTAAGCTTAATGACCATTCCATCAATTTCGTAAGGGTACTCTTCCCGTCTTTCCTGCCATTCATCGCAAAAAGCGATGACTTCCTTCATGTTTTTACATTTCTTTCGTTCGATGGTCGGTACTTTAAATCCCAGTTGTTGCAGCAATTCCATCCCATTCCACTGGGTCTCCAACTTTGCTGGTTGAATCCGGGCATTCATATCTTCAATATATGCTGCCTGGTATATAAAAGCTTCAATACCCCGTTGGGCTGTTTCATTAGGGTCTTTCATCCGCAATCCTCCGGTAGCTGCATTTCGCGGGTTTGCAAACAGAGCCAGGCCTTCTTTTTCTCTTTGTTTGTTGATATTTTTGAATGAATCTTTACGGATGATAGCTTCTCCTCTCAGTTCAACTTTGCTGATCCCAAATTCACTGAATTTTGCCCGGAGTGGCACCGATTTGATTGTTCGTATATTGGAGGTGATCTCATCACCTTCCAGGCCATTGCCCCGCGTAGCCGCCCTTATCAAAGTATCTTTTTCATAGACTATGGCAATGCTTCCACCATCAAACTTGGGTTCCACGCAGTATTCAAGGTCATCTTCGGCCGATAATCCGAGTAGTTTCTTATTGGATTGATCAAAGGCACGAAGGTCATCGGCATCATAAGAATTAGCCAGCGACAACATGGGTGTGAGATGTTGAACCGTTTTAAAGTCTGGAGATAAGTCGGATGAAACACGCTGGGTTGGTGAATCTGGTGTAATCAGATCGGGATATTCATCCTCTAATCTCTCCAGGTCCTTATAGAGCTGATCGTACTCGAAATCACTGATTAAAGGATTATTCTGAACATAGTATTTCCATTCATGGTAATTAAGTATCTCTCTCAGTTTTTGAGCATGATCAAAAGCGGATAAATGAACACCCTCTTTTTGCATCAATTCCCGTGTGAATTGAAAGTAATGTTTTTCCTGAATGGAGCTGTACATATTGAATTTCGGAGTTTGTTGGTTTTACAATATCTCTGGTAAGAGCGTGGAATCAAATCCCAGCCTGGGGTTTTTGCCCTGCACTCCTTTAAAAAAAGCATAAATCTCCTCAAAGTCCCTATTCTGATCATTCGTCGGATAGAAGGGAGAAGAAAAGACGACTCTTTTATTACCATAGTCAAATTTTGTCAAGATAATCGGAACCCTGGCTAAGCGGGCAATATGGTAAAACCCCGTTTTAAGCCGGTCCACTTTTTTTCGGGTACCCTCAGGAGCGATGGCCAGTGCAAAATTGGGGTGCTTTCCAAATAAATCGACCACCGACTCCACGTAGTTCTGTCTTTTTGTGCGATCAACCGGATGTCCACCCAACCACCGGAAAATGAAGCCCCAGGGTGGCTTAAAGAGACTATCTTTTCCAATAAACTGGACGTTAATACCGGCTGCACTTCGTACAAGCATTCCCAGGGGAAAATCCCAGTTAGAAGTATGAGGTATGACCGCAAAAATGCGTTGAGGAAGACCGTTCCCGGGATTGCCTTCCAAACGGAAACCCCACAACCGCAGGAGGAGATTACTAATGACCCGCATTTCTGAAATAATTTCTAACTAATAGTAAAGATAGAACCCGTTCTGAAAATTATTTTCACAATCAATTAAACCTTTTGCAACCCGGGGAGGTCCAAGTTTTTGAGTTGTCTGTGAGCCATTAACCCTTTTGATGCCGCACGAAAAGAATCTGATCGACAGACTGCAAACCAGATCCAGCCGGGAGCAAGCTTTCAGAGATCTGGTTCTTCTCTATCAAGAGCGGATCTACTGGCATGTAAGAAGGTTCGTGCTGGATCATGAGGATGCCAATGATGTGGTACAAAATACCTTCATTAAGGCTTATAAGGGATTGGAGGGATTTAAAGGTGATTCTAAGCTATATACGTGGCTATATCGAATTGCCAGTAATGAAAGTATAACCTATATAAATAAGGCCAAACGATCACTAAAGGGTGATATAGAAGCGGCTGAGAGACTGGAAGCCGATACCTACTTTGATGGTGATGCTGTTGAACTCATGCTACAAAAGGCCCTGGCTCAATTACCGGAAAAACAACGTCTGGTTTTTAATATGAAATATTATGATGATATGACTTATCAGGAGATTTCGAATATACTGGATACCTCAGTGGGTGCTTTAAAAGCCAGTTTTCATCATGCTGTCAAAAAGATCGAATTTTATTTAAAGAACGTCCGGGTTTAAACAAATGAATCAATGAAAAAGCTAAAGCACGAAGAGGATGAAAATCTGCCCGACGTTCTAAGGGGGATGAAAGCCAGCAATCCTTTTAAGATTCCACACAACTACTTTCGGGAGTTGCCGGATCAAATCATGAGTCGAATTAGTCGGGAGGATATCCAGGTAGATGATTCACCCCGCTAGATCAATCTGATTGAACGGTGGAAAATCTGGCTTCACCCAAGGCCGGTATGGGCACTGGTTGCAATCGTCCTAGCTGTCGGAGTATTTCTGTTCCGGAATCCACAGCCGGTGATGAGGCCGGTTGGTGATACTAATATCTCTGATGCTATTACCTCTGTTGAAATCGCTGAATATGTGCGCCATCATATTGATGATTTCGAAGAAAGTGATTTTTATATAAATGATCCTGAAAGTTTGGATATTCTGGGTGACACCTTTCAGTCCGGTGATATCGATCCAATACTTAAAGACCTTATGGATCAGGTCGATATTGAAACATTGCAGCGAATATTAAGAGAAAACTATCAAGAAATAATTTGTTATGAAAAAAATGAAAGTAAGGCTCGGGTTTTCCCTGATCATGCTTAGTCTGGGGATGATGATTAGTCATGCACAAAATGACAGACCTATTGAGGAAAGAATCGAAGCACAACGTATTGCATTTATAACCCAAAGACTAAGTTTAAGCCCGCAGGAGGCCCAGGTTTTCTGGCCGGTATATAATGAATACCGGGAAAAAGAAAGACAGTTGAAGGAAAGCAGGTCGACCAGAGAAGACATTGCGGAGATGAGCGAATCTGAATGTGCGGCTTATCTGGTGAAGATGTTAGATCTCGAGCAGCACGAACTCGATTTAAAAAGGCAATACACGGAAAAACTAAAGACCGTCATCACAACTAAGAAAATCCTACGGCTTTACACCGCTGAACGGATGTTTAAGGAAAGACTGCTTCAGGCAATGAATCAACGCAAAGGCAACTTTCGAAATTAGGAGTTTCACCTCCACCTTCCCACAGAATCTTTCATGAAGGTCTCCCCATCATCCGGTTCTTCCTGTCCAACCAAACCCTCCCGAGGTTTACTCTGCGACACATTCAGCCCTACCTTTATTGACCTTATCGGTCAGCTAAACCCGGTACACATCAATTCTCTGGCTCATGAGTCATTACACCATTGGAGTCCGCTTGATCTCCCTCATCTTTAGCTCAATCAAAACGAATCATAACAACTTGTTTTCATATATCCTTAATAATTATAACCTGTTATTTACACAAATCATTTTTTTCGATTACCAATAGCCGAAAGAACGAGCCCAGGAGGCTGGTGAAGGATCCAAATTGCGTTGATAGTGGTCCAGATCTTTTTTTGTAATAAGATCATCAACCGTTCTCGTCGTTTCCCACTTTGTTGATCCTCAGTCAGTTACCAGCCGGTAGCCTCCTTTGTCTCACCTTGTCAGAAAGTGACGATCTACGGCTTCAGTATCAACCTGTGTATTTCAACAACCTCCTGGAAGCTGCAAAGTCCAGGAGGCTGTTGAAAATCAGAGTAAAGCTTTTGTTATCAAATGATTTTTTCCGGTTTTCACGGTCCAATTCCAGGAATTTGCTGATTGGACCCTCAGATGCTACGGGTTCTATAAAGCACCCGGAAGTCCAAAAATCAAAAAAATGAGCCTCTTTGAGAGCAAATTTATCCTCGGGTGGTGTGATGATTAGCTGTTATATATTTCTTCATGTGTTAGAATAGGTTACTGGCACTAACTCTAACAATTTAAATAACTTATAATATTTAAACTGCTGTAAGACATTAATTTATTCTTATTAGAATTAATCCTAATTCATAAAAAATATTCGGCAGAGGAGCTAAAAAAGCTCCCGATTTGTATACTGGCAATAGGTATTATTTGCTTATTTTATGCTTGTTAAGTAAAACCCCCCGTTAGGAACATGAAATATAATTCCGATCAAGACCATGCATTGATCTCATTAGTAAATGAGTTCGAGACCATGTCTCAGCAAGGGAATGTCAGTTTCCTTGATGAACAAGATTTCCTAAAACTGATCAACTACTACGAAAAAGAGTTTCTTTTTGAGAAGGCCATTGAGGTCGCAGATTACGCTCTTAATCAATACGGATTCTCAGCTGATTTTCATATAAAGAAAGCTCAGTTATTCCTGGCAACCCGCAACTCAGAAAAAGCAATGTCCATCCTGGATCAGGCGGAGATGTTTGCTCCGGCCGAATTGGATATCCACATACTCCGGGCCAAGATCTTCAGCTCACTGGGTCAATATACCCAAGCCCTAACCCTCATCGATCTTATCAAGGAAAAGGCCAATGAAAGTGAACTCAGTGAAATATACTTATGTGAAGCCCAGGTGTTCGAATGTCTTAAGGAATATGACAAGATGTTTGAAAGTCTGAGAAAGTCGCTGCATTTTGACCCGGACAATGAAGAAGCCCTTGAAAGGGTTTGGGTATGCACTGAGCTAACCAAAAAGTATTCGGAGAGCATTGATTTTCACAAGGATGTAATCGATCGAAATCCATACGCATATCTGGCCTGGTATAATCTGGGACACGCTTATTCCTGTGAAGGTGAATATGAGTTGGCTATTGATGCCTACGAATACTCATTTATCATTAACGAAGAATTTGAATTGGGTTATCGTGAATGTGCTGATTTGTGCTTCCAGATGTGCAAGTACGAAAAAGCATTGACATTTTATCTTGATGCCCTGGACCTCTTTGGACCAGATAGTGAGCTTCTCGCCAATATCGGTGAGTGCTATATGGAGATGAAAGAGTACGAGAGGGCAAAGGACTATTTTAATAAAGCCTCCAAGCTCGATCCTTATAATGATGAGGTCTACTATTACCTGGGTTTATGTCATGCCAAAGAAGATCGTTGGTTAAGTGCGATCAATGCTTATTTCAAAGCAATTGAGATTGAAGATCGACGTGAGGAGTATTTCAGTAACCTTGCCATGGCTTTTTCGAAAGTCGGTGAGTTTGCCAAAGCTCATTACTACTACCTGAAAGCTACCGAAATTGGTCCGGAAGAATGTGAGATCTGGAAAGATCATATTGTTTTTCTTATTCAATTGGGCGAGCTTGAGAAAGCGCTGGAAGTAGTTGAAGAAGCAGAATGTAATGCTGTTGGTACTGAATTGATTTACTGCCGGGCGGCTTGTCTCTTTGCGATGGATAACCGGAATGATGCTATGGAAACACTTCGAACAGCACTAATTGAGGACCTTGATATGGCTAATTTGATTTTTGAGGTTCTACCTTCATTAAGTGATGATATTCAGGTACATCATCTGATTAGCTACTACCTTAGTGAAGTATTATAGAAGGGCACCCCTAGATAGAATTGGATACGATACAAATATAGTTTAGAAGAGCCTCTTTTACAGAGGCTTTTTTTATAGGCAACCACCTCGTCCCTCTAGGCTTATCATAAAGAGTCACCCGCATACATTGCGGCTCCTAATACACCTGCATCGTTTTCGAACTGAGCCGGAATCACCTGTGTTTCGATATTCAGCAGGTGACCAAAGCGATCAAACCGGCTGCTTGCTCCACCACCAAGTACAAAAAGATCAGGTGAGAACAGTTTCTCAAGATGCTTCAGGTACTCTGCAAAGGCAGGTGCCCATTCTTCCCAGGTCAAATTGTCCCGTTTTCGCGCGTAATTGCTTACATAATATTCGAATACACTTTCCTTATAGAAAAGATGCCCAAGCTCAGTATTGGGAATCAGTTTACCATCGAGAAACATACCTGAGCCGATTCCTGTTCCAATCGTCAACACGATTACCAAACCTTTCTGTTTTGCCTTTCCAAATTTAACTTCTGCCAGGCCCGCTACATCGGCGTCATTTGCAACATAAAAGGGAAGACCAGTCTCTTTGGTGAAAAATTTCTGAATATCCAGATGCAGCCAACTATTATCGATATTGGCTGCAGATTTCGCAACACCATGATGAATGATAGCAGGAAATCCACAACCTACTGCACCTTTATACTTGAACTGTTTGATAAGTTGTTGAACTACCTTGATGACGGATCTGGTATCTGATGGTTGGGGAGTTAAGACCTTTACTTTTTCTGTTACGAGTTTGCCTACATTGATATCGACCAGAGCTGCCTTAATACCAGTCCCTCCAATATCAAATCCCAGAAATAATTTTTTCTTTCCCATGGTTTTGATTAGTCTCCGCGATGTGTAGCTCAGCAGAAGACAGATCCTATTTTATGACGATTATCTTCATTTTTACATCTTCTGCCGGTCGATCTGTTGCATCTGTTTTAACTAAACTGATTTTGTCGATCACCTCCAGACCATCGATCACTTCCCCAAAGACTGTGTAATCCATGTCAAGAAAAGGTGTACCGCCATCATTCACATAGGTTTGCTTTTGCTCTTCTGAATATTCCAACCCTTTGCGTCGCTCAAACATTTTAAGCTGATCTTCCTCGACAGGTTGTCCCTGAACGATGTAAAACTGTGATCCGGAGCTCATCTTGTCGGGATTGACCGCATCACCGGTCCGGGCAGCTGATAAAGCACCTTTCTTATGTATCAGATATGGATTAAACTCGGCTGGAACCTGATAACCGGGGCCTCCTGAACCCAATCTGGCTCCTGGTGCGGCATTCCTGGAGGTCGGATCACCTCCCTGAATCATAAACCCTGCAATAACCCGATGAAAGAGTAGATCATCAAAAAATCCTTCTTCACTGAGTTTAAGAAAGTTCGCTTTATGCTGCGGGGTTTCATCATAAAGTTTGACCAGCATATTGCCGAACGAAGTCTGAATTTCAACCAGGGTACCCTGGGGTGGATCTATAGATATCATTTGTTCTGATTTTCTTGTTTTTTTACCTCTAATTGCATTTAAAGTAACCGTATATGTGCCCGATTTTACATACCGATGGGAAGGATTGATATCATCGGACGTGAACCCATCACCAAATTCCCAACTAAATGACTCTGCTTTTTCAGACTGATTGAGAAAATTGATTGTAGACGGAGCTTCTAATCGTTCCTGACTGCTCACAAATTTTGATACCGGTCGATTGCAGGAGGTAAAAATCAACACACCTATAAAGCAATAAAAAATTGTCTTTGGCATATTCAGGTCTGAGAGATTCTAAAGAAGTGAAATTTTTATTGGGATATCTTTAACCGGACGATCGGCAGCACCCACTGGCACTGCAGCAATTTTATCAATAACTTCCAGGCCCTCCACGATCTCTCCAAAAACGGTATAGTCATTATCTAAAAAAGGATAACCACCCACTTCCCGATAAAGTTTGCGTTGCTCAGGAGTGTACTTGATTCCTTTCTCCTGTTCCCAGCGATCAAGTTCCTCATCCTGTACCTTGTATCCCTGCACAACAAAAAACTGCGATCCGGACGAATTCTTTTTAGGATTGACTGCATCACTTAACCTTGCAGCAGATAAGGCTCCTTTGTAATGATATTCACCAATCTCGGCATCCAGAGTGTAACCGGGGCCACCCTGACCTAACATTTGTTGAGGAGCTGCACCACGAGAGTCCGGATCACCTCCCTGTAGCATAAAATTGTTAATCACCCTATGAAACAATAGATCGTCGTAAAAACCTTCTTTGATCAACTTGATCATATTGTCCCTGTGTTTTGGTGTTGAATTATAGAGTAAGGCTCTCATATCACCGAACTCGGTCTCAATCAGAATATGTTGTTCTTTCTTCTGACAAGACACCATTAAAGTGACAAGCAACAGTAGGTAAATTATATGCTTCATAACTTAAATTGAATTTATCTTTCTACATGTCAAATCCACCGTTTTCCAGCTCCAACTGCCGGAAGTATTCAATAGTATGTATCTTTAAAAATCTTTCCTGAACTTCCACATCATTTTTCGGAAGAGGTCTAACCTGGTTATAATGAGGCCATCCATCTTCATCTCTGCCAACAAACTCGTAGTACCCCTCGAAACTCAATAATTTACAAACTGCAATATGGATTAGATCCTGTTTTTCTTCTTTGCTGAAATCCCTTCTTAAGTGACCAAGCTCCTGAATACCAATCAGAAACAAAACAGCCTGCAAGTCAGGAAGTTTGTCATGTGCCATTGACTCCCTGACTACGTGCTGTACCCTCAGCCATTTAAATTCAACTTCCCAATCCTCCATCAGATTAAAACTTTGCAAATATAAAATAATTGGCTGGTTGACTTTCCACTTGACTAATCATTCCGGATAGTATCTGACAATCGACCCGCTCGCAGAGCAGCCGGTAAAGAAGCCGCAGTACCAATCAACACTACGGTGAGTGAAACCACAACGATGTCGGACCACCGCATTTGGATCGGATAGGTGTCAATCACAAAGCCCTGCGGTATCGTAATGATACCAAACTGTTTCTGGACCATATATAGAATCACCGCCATAAGGACTCCCAGGACAATTCCAACAAAGGTATAGAGCAATCCAAGACGCATAAAAATTTGTCTTATCATCGTCGAAGACGATCCCATGGCTTTAAGTATTGCAATATCTTTTTTCTTATCCAGAATAATCATCCATAAACATCCAATTAAATTGAAGGCAATCAACAGGATCATGAGACAAGCTATCAGGAATGCCATCCATTTTTCGATATTCATTAATTTGAGAAATTCCTCGTCCTGCTGATATCGATTTTTAATCACCATATCCTTACCCAGCAGTTGCTCCAAATCCTCCTGTACCCGATGCGGATCTGCGATCTCACTTAGACGTATGCCGATCGAACTCAGTTTTGCGTCTCTGCCCAAGATAGACTGCGCAAAACTTAGAGGAACAATCACTACCTCATTGTCAATGTCCTGTTGAACAGAAAAGACCCCAATTGGTTTAATCAGCCGGGTTCGAAAAGGATTCATAGTAGTAGCCATTTTCCGGTCAGGCATATGAATACTTAAACTTTCAAAAACGTTTAAAACATCTACTGAAAGGTTTCGGGCCATTCCGGAACCCAATATGGCATATGCAAATTGATCATCCTGCAAGATAAAATGACCCTCTATGATAGTTGAATCAATACTGGTGACATTCCGGAAGGCTTCATCCACACCTTTCAGTGTGCCTGCATAGGGGATATTTTGATATTCGAAAGCAGCGGTTTCCTCAATGACTTTCGACACAGCGACTACACCGTCTACCTCTTCTATGCTGGCAATCAATGCATCGTTTTCATCAAAATATTTACCGGTATCCGGTACAATTTTCAATTCCGGATTGAATTTGTTGATCATGCTTGCAATCAGCTCTTCAAAGCCATTAAAGACAGATAGAACTAAAATCAAGGCCGCGGTACCCATGGTCAGACCCAGTATCGTAACCCCGGAAATTATGTTAATAAAATGAGTGCCCTTAGAAGAAAACAGGTAACGACTGGCAACATCGGTGACAAATCTCATGATTGATCCTGCACAAATGCCGGAAGAAAAGAGCGGTAAATTGCATCTTGAATTTTACCCCGGTAATCCATCTGATGCAACAAATTATTATTCATGTCTGGAAAAGTACGATTGCTCAGAAATATATAAATCAACTTGTATTCAGGATCAACCCAGACACAGGTACCGGTAAATCCGAAATGCCCAAAAGCCGTAGAAGATGCAAATTGGCTAATATTTGGTTTGGTTGAAGGTTGCAATTCTTTCATGTCAAAACCAACCCCCCTCCTCGAAGAACCCAGGTGGCGATGGGTGAATAGTTTGATTGTTTCTTCTTTTAAATACTTTCTGCCACCATAGTATCCATGATTTAGTAACATTTGATAGATCTTCACCAAATCGCTGCAGTTGGAAAACAAGCCGGCATGCCCACTCACACCTTTTAACATGGCCGCTCCCATGTCATGTACATATCCTTGCAGAGATGCATACCGAAAGTACTTGTCATTTTCTGTAGGTACAATTTCGTCCAGTATGATTTTATCCAGCGGATTGAAGGTTGTTTTTGACATACTCAGGGGCTCATAAAATTCTTTGCGGACGTACTGATCCAATGGCAGTCCGGAAAGCCTTTCCACAATTCGTGCTATAATATAAAATCCCAGGTCACTGTATCGATAGCTTTTGTTTGATTTTAATTCCGAATGCACGATCATATGCCATATCGTATCCGGATAGTCCGATCGCAAAAACAAACCATCTTTAACTTTCACGTTATATTGTTCCGAATCCTGGGCGGCGTAATAAAGGGGTGAAGGTGTCTTGTTTTTAGATGTAAGTGTTGCTTTATAAAATGGTATCCAGGGAATTAGCCCTGCCTGATGTGTCATAATCTCTTCCAGGGTCAGACCAGCCTTATTGGTTCCTTTCAACTCCGGCAGATATTTCACTATCGGAGTATTTAAACTTAATTTTCCATTATCATACAATTTCATTACCGCCATTGTAGAGGCGGTTATTTTAGTCACACTGGCCAAATCATACACATGCTCCTGCTGCACAGGTCGGGTTTTATCGTAGGTATGAAATCCATATTCCTTCTGATACACAACCTGACCATCTTTAGCTACTAATAACTGGGCTCCTGGCGCCGCTTTTTTACTGATTAGTTCATAAACCAGTCGATCAATTTCTTTAAGACTGTCAGTGTTCATGCCCATCCTCTCCGGTACGGAAAATCCCACTCTAAAATTTGCCCTGGTATCCAATCCGGTCCCAAAAACACTTTTTTCAGTTGCCGATACAGGCAATCGCCCTTTGAAAGAGATGGCACCAAACAGTGCCTGAGCGGCCAGGTTTTGCGTTAGTCTATCGTCATCATAACCAACAATAACATGATTAAAATCATCAAAATACTTCAGACTATAAGGGTTGCCGAAAATGACAAGGATCACCTTCGTTTTCTGGTTGAGGTCCCAAAGAAAGGAAGTGACAGATTCATCCAGTCCATAGTTATCGCGGGCATGCTGCGACATTCCATGTAAACTGACTATCAAGTAATCATATTCCGCATATTTTTTGATCAGGTTGACCTTCTCGTTTTCGGTAATTTTGACGGGAGCTAAAGCCCGGGGAAGATGTTCATATTCATTAAGCATGACCTGAAAGTGCGATAAGGTGCTCGAACCAATACTCAATGAGGCTACGGATTTATTGTGATCGCTGAAGGGTAAAATTCCATCATCATTGCGCACCAGGGTTAAGGCACTTTCTATTAGCTCGTGTTTCAATCCCAGGGCCCGGTTGTTGTTAAGATCCGTGTAAATTCCGATTGTCTCAATGGGCTTAAATTCATTCAGACCCATCCGGTACTTGGCCCTCAATACTCTTCGCGTACTTTCGTTGATACGTTCCTCATGCAATTTACCATCTTTGATGTATTCCTTTATAGTGGCAATCGCCTTATCAATATCATTCGGAAGAAGAAGTACATCATTACCGGCCTGCAATGCTTTGACCTCTACGATTCCATTCTCATAATGTTTAGCCACTGCCTGCATTTCAAGTCCATCGGTAAATACCAAGCCATTAAAACCCATTTTCTTGCGCAGTAAATCATTGACTGCCCTGTCTGACAGTGTTGTGGGTATGTTAGGACGATCATCAATCGCTGCAACATTTAGATGAGCGACCATGACACTCTCGATACCCTGTTTAATCAGAGTTTCGAATGGAAACAGTTCGATGTCCTCCAGGCGATCCAGATTATGTGCAATGACCGGCAGTTCGAAATGGCTGTCCGTATCGGTATCTCCGTGTCCTGGAAAATGCTTGGCACAGGCCGCTACTCCAAGATCCTGCATACCCCGCATGTACATATATCCTTTCGTGGCCACATTGTATTTGTCTTCACCAAAGGAGCGGAAGTTTATCACGGGATTGGACGCATTGTTATTTACATCCAGTACGGGAGCAAAATTGATATGAACCCCTACTCTCTTTAGTTGCCTCGCTATTTCCTTGCCGTATTCATAGATCAACCGGTTGTCTTGTATAGCCCCCAATGAAAGAGCTCTGGGATAATCAATGACTCCTTCCTTAAACCTCATGCCGAGACCCCATTCGGCATCCATTCCTATCATCAATGGCACTTTAGCGGATAATTTCTGATACTGGTTGATTAGTTCGATCTGTTTTGGCGCTGTTCCCTGAAAAAAACAAAGTCCACCTACATGATAGTTTTTTATCTGTCGCTCTACTTCCTTCACATGGTCTGCGCCCAGATTTGAATGCGCTCTGATCATAAACAATTGACCAATTCGCTCTTCAAGCGACATCTTACCAAAAGTAGATTCTACCCACTGATCTTCCTCTGATTGGGCCAGACTAACTGCCGAAATAAGAAGGCAGTATGCCAGGAGTGTGTACGTATATCGAGTCAATTTCATAATCTATTTTCCCACTTCGGGGTTCAAGGTTTTGGCTATTCCAATATAGTGATTTGCATTGATGCTATCCTGAATAGCAAGATACGCTAATCCCAGATTATAGTTGGTCCAGGCATCATCGGTTTTTTGTGCAAGTGCTCTCTTAAAGTACGGAATCGCTTTCTCCGGCTCTCCCCGATTTCCGAAGGCGATGCCTAATAAACGATTTGTTTCATAATCATCTTGTAATTCCGGGTAAGCTTTTTGTAAAAATTCTATCGCCCTATTCAAATCACCCAATGATTCTCCATAAAATCGGCCCAGATCCCGTTGTGCAACCGCCCGGTTGTAAATTGCTTCAGAATACACCGGATCGAGGCTGAGTGCCCGGTCATAGTAACTAATGGCTAATTCGTATTGCTTCAGATAAAATTGTGCATTTCCTATCAGCAAAAAAGCATTTTTATATCCCGGATGAATCTGAATTGCCTGGTTCAAATGACCAATAGCCTGGCGAATTTCCTGATTTCGTACCGAAGTATCCTTAAGTGTAAGAGCATGGGCAATCATCGCACCACCGGCAGCATTCTGTGCCTTCGCACTACCAGCCGAGGTAATGACGTCGGTAGTAAATAACTCATAATTATTTTTCCACACCTGATTTCGATTAATCGTTTTAACCAGATGAGGTACGGTAAAAACACTTAAAATAAGCAACGCCACCAAAATATTATAGCGGTCACGGATCCAGCAAATGAAAGCAGAAATCACCAATACATAGGAAATGGAGGGGATAAATAAAAATCTCTCGGAAAGATGGGTACCAATAGGAAATAGAATATTGCTGGTGAGAAAAATCGTCATCCCGAAAAATAAAATTGAAAAACTCACAATTCTCCATTCCTTCCATTTCAACAAACAAATCAGAAGGAATAAGATACCTGCTAACATACTAAAGAGGACTCCCGGATCCATCCAATGCATATGATCAATAAATTTTGGATAATAATCATGAGTCAAAGGATGGGGAAAGAAAAGTAACTGAATATATTTCCCTAATCCATAAATTATCATAGGATATTTTTCATTGAAAGTCATGTATTCATATCGACCTTCTACTAATTTTAAGAATGGATTATTCATCAACTCCCTGGGTGGATCGCCTCCAAAATCAAAACCAAGTACAGAAATACGCAGGATGAGATAAATACATGTAGCAATGAAAGCAGGCAGACCGGATCGTACAATTTCAACGATCCCTTTGGAGCGGAAAAAAAAGACCGTTAAGGGGATTACACCGAGAAATGAAATAGCATTTTCCTTTGCCAGTAAACCTCCAAACATGGTGATGCCCGAAAGGAACCCATATTTCAACCGACCGGAATCCAGATAGCGAAAAGCAAAATAGAGACTCCAGATACATCCGGCAAATACCAATATTTCATCTCTGCTTTTAATATTTGCCACAACCTCCGTATGGATCGGGTGTATTACAAACAAAATGGCAACCAGGCCACCGAAGACTATTGCCGTCTCTTTTTGAAGTATTTTCCGGCCGATCTGGGCAGTTACGAAAAAAATCGAACAGACCACGAAAACATAGCAAAGTACGTTGACCAGATGTCCTACCCAGGGTTGCAGGCCGAATAGTTCATATTCTATGGCAAACATAGCATGAGACAATGGCCGGTATCGACCGCCGCTGACCAGTTTATCTTTACCTTCCTCCTGGAAAAATCCGTAAAATGTATCGTGGGTAAAGATCTCTGTCAGGCCTGAAAATCCTGTTTTGGTAAAGACATTTTCAGTGATCAGGATGGCATCATCAAGGGTATAATCATGTGTTAAGGTATTGGCATAAATAATAAAAGTCACCAGTGCAAGTACCAGATAAACCCATTGGGAATTAAAAACTTGTTTATTCAGGATACCTGCCTTTTTTACCTTTTTTTTAGCCATATATTAATGCCGGTATCTCACTATTATCTCGAGGATCAGGTAAGATCTAACGAACCAAAGCGATGAGCTTTATATCTTCCTTTGCCAAATTTAGTCCCGTTAAAAGCAAGCTCCTTTCTTAATCCTGATTTTACCGATTCCGGTAGTTTGGTAAATGAAGCACACTTCGTGGAACAACACTGTTGAAATTTTTCAGCACAGGAATGGCACTGAATAAAAAGTAAATGACAGGCATCGTTTGCACAATTCACATGATGATCACAAAGAGCTTCACATTGATGACAACGGGAGATTATTTCTTCAGAAATCCGTTCTCCTAATCTTTCATCAAAAACGAAATTCTTGCCAATAAATTTATTCTTTAATCCCCTCTCCTTCACCTGACGAGCATATTCGATTATCCCCCCATCCAACTGGTACAGGTTCTGAAATCCCTTTTTCTTAAAAAATGCAGTGGCCTTTTCACATCGGATACCTCCTGTACAATACATAATAATATCCTGAGCTTCGCTTCCTTTCAACATGTCCTCAACTTTTTGCAGAGATTCTCTGAATGTTTCGACATCCGGGCATATAGCATTCTCAAAGTGGCCTACTTCACTTTCATAATGGTTGCGCATATCAACAACGATGGTATTGTCCAAGTCAGTGAGTTCGTTAAAGATTTCGGCATTAATATGCTGGCCTGCTTCTTTGAGATTAATTTGCCGGTCATCCAGACCGTCAGCTACTATTTTTTTCCGGACCTTGATTTTCAGCAGATAAAAAGAATGACCATCATCTTCAATAGCAAAATTTAGCCGTACATTACCCAGAAAACCTGTTTGATTCAATACTTCCCTAAAGGCTGCATATTTTTGCAGGGGTACCGAAATCTGCGCATTTACGCCCTCAGTAGCGACATAGATACGACCCAATACACCTATTGGGGAAAGTTGACGAAAGAATTCATCCCTAAATTGTTTAGGATCATCAATCGATTGATACTTGTAAAAGGACAATGTCTGACGCTTTTCGTCAGAACGACGCATCTGTTCTTTCAACACCTCTTTGTTGATCTTATTATATAAAACCATAATCTGTGAGTTTTCAGATCTGCAAAATTAAGAAAGGATCAGGTTTTTACCGCTGAACATGCCGAAAATGGTCTGTTGAACCAAATTTTTTTGTGCCATGAGCCTGAGAGTACAATCGTATTCAGTTGGATGATCAGGAACGGCCGGTGACCATTAACCCTGAAATCATAGATTCTGCTGACTTTTGAATGACCTGAGAATTATATTTATTTTCGCACTATGCATAAGCCGTTTCTCAATTTTACCGTCCTCCTGCTATGTATTCAGGCATGGACAGGTCATGCCCAGGAGTTGCAAAAAAGACTTGCATTGGGTAACCCTCATGATGCTATTTGGGTACATCTTTATTATTTGCAACCTGATCATTATGATCCCGGACTGTCAGCGACCGCCTTTATAGATGGTGATTCCCTCCAGCGAATTCAGTGGGCCATCCAACTAAAGCAAATACTGGATGGGGAGGGTCTCTTTTTACAAATGAATCTCTTACCCACGGAGCCTGACTATCAGGACAGTGTGACGAAAAAATCGTACTACACCCCTTTCCCGGAAGCATTGCCCGAAATCTATCTGGAAAAAACAGATACTCAATGGCATTACTCAACTGAATCCACTGATGAAATTCCCAAGCTATACAAGAGAGTTTACCCGATGGGTACGCACCGTCTGGTCGGGTTCTTCTCCAGTTTGGATAGTCGACAATACTTCGGAATTTCGCTATGGCAGCTTACAGGACTGGCTATTCTGCTTGCAGTATCTTTCATATTCTATCTCTTATTTGTCTGGGTACTCCGGGTTGCTATCATACAGCTTTCCAGATCCATACGAACGGTAGATCAATACCAGAACCATGTTAAAAAAATGGCCCGGGTAGGCAGTCTATACCTCATGATCTGGGTTCTCAAATTGTTTTTCCCTCTTCTCCAGTTTCATGCGAAGGCCAGTATGGTCATATTGATTCTTTTTAAGATTATTCTCACCATACTCCTTGCACTACTACTATTTAAACTGGTTAATCTATTTGCCTCCTACTTAAGATCAATCACATCGCAAACAGCAAGCAAGATGGATGATCAGATAGTACCTATTATAATGCAAACTCTAAAGATTGCAATCTCGGCAGTAACGGTTCTCCATATTTTGAGTATACTTGATTTTAATATTACAGCTTTGATCGCCGGTGTTTCGATTGGTGGCCTGGCCCTTGCGCTGGCGGCTCAGGATACCGTAAAGAATTTTCTGGGCTCCGTCATGATCTTTACTGACAAACCCTTTCAGATCGGAGATTGGGTTGAAGGTGCTGGTTTTGTGGGTACTGTTGTGGAAGTTGGATTTCGATCGACCAGGATCAAAACTTCCGATACCAGCATCATCTCGGTACCCAATGGTAACATGGCCAACGTGTCGGTAACCAACAAAGGGGTCCGTGAATTTCGGCTTTTTGCCACAACTATTGGAATCACCTATGATACCCCACCGGATCTGATCGAATATTTTATCCGGGGCCTAAAGGAGATTATTATTCATAATGAGGAAGTGAGTAATGATGATTTTTTTGTGTATTTTAATGACCTTGGTGCCTCCTCTTTAAACATTTTCATGCGCTGTTATATGAGCGCTCCTACCTTCGACGATGAATTACGTATCAGAGAATCGCTGCATTTTTCCATTGTCCGTTGGGCTACTAAACTGGGTGTACGTTTTGCCTTCCCATCCAGTACTTTATATGTTGAAGAAATACCGGGTCAAACAAGTCTCTCTCCAACTTACAAAACAGACCCGGATATCTTACAAAAGCAATGGGATGAATATTTTAAGCAGCTTGAAGGTAAATCAACGTAACTTTTGCGGGGCTCGATAAAAGACTAATTAACGGGCACCCCTATATAAATTACTTAGGGCACCTCTATTTACCTCTGAATGAGTAAAAATCAGGGTGCCTCTAAAAACGTCCGAAATTAGGCAAATTCAAAAGAACCAAGCGAGACGAGGCATCGCGAGGGAATTAGTGCTGCATTTCCAAAAATATCAACACCATTGACTTCTGAAAATGCAGCACTAGCAGGAGCTAAGTGACTGAGGGATAACGACGTATAGCGTAGGTTATTTTGAATAGCCTATAGTAGATAAGCGGTTACCATGAACGGGTGAATAGAGGTGCCCCTTAAATTATGTTATTGATTTAGTTTCAGCAATCAGACATCGGGAGATAAAATCTTCACTCCTTACAAAATCAACAGCTTTCATTCCGGCAATATTTTTAAATTCCCTCGATAAATGGGATGGATCATAATAACCCAGTTCCGAAGCAATTCTATTCAGATTCATAGGACTCACAGATCTTAATTTAAGGACATTCTGGAGTCTGGTCATCATGCAATACAGTTTGGGAGTGATTCCAATATATTCTTTAAATATTCTCCGGAAATGCCGGTTGGATGTTTTCGCTTTTCTGGCAAAATCCCCAAGTTGAACCTTTCCCCTGGAAACCTGGATATTTTGGATACACAAATCAAGAAAATAGTTTTCTTCCAAATCAAAGCGAAATGATTTCTCCAGAAAAGACCGGACAAGGGTAATCTGCTGTAGTTCATCGTCTGATCCGCACAAATGATCAACAAGTCGATCAGCCTTTGAACCGAAAACATCTTTCAGGGGAGTGACCAAACCCTTAAGTTCTTTTTGGTCTCCAGGGATGAAATAGCGGAATTTTCCTGGTTTAAACACAATGCCCAGCTGATTCACGGTTCCTGTTGGCCTGATCTTAATGCCTTCTTCATATAAACCGGCCACGAATGCCCGGGGCCTTACTTGTACCGGACCCGATAAAACACCCTGTTCAAAAGGTGATCCCAAATCAATGACTAGGTCCATGGTACCTGAAGGAAACCAGGGTTCGGAGGTAGGTTTTTGAAGATCCGGAGTACTGCGAATGATATAGAAGTACTCTATATAGTCTCTCATGGCACCTTCAGGTTGCACTTTTCTTGAATAGTAAGCAGGATTCATCATAGCAGGAAACTCTTCCAAGGGTAAACGTTTTCTCAGCTGAAATCGTCCGGTGGATGGTGTAGAATGGTGGAAATAAACTCTTTTTGATGAAATTCGTTTAAATTGAACCTGCACTATTGTCATCAGAAAGTAGAGTATGAAATTGCTGTTCTTTATTCTATTTTTTCATTTTTCATTTGCTTATTGTGCGTCGCAGACAAATGATAACTTTTCAGCGATTGATTCGTGGGCCTCAAAACAGAATCTGAGCGATACCAGCATTCATGACCTTACGTTAAAATTGATCAGTCCCGCAAAAAATGACCGGGAGAAAATCAGGGCTATATTTCAGTTTGTAGTTCGATTTCTAACTTATGACCATCGGACCTCCGGTGACAGGCGACGAATTAATCAGAATATTTATGATATTATCGAGAGAGAAAAAGGCATCTGCTGGGATTATGCTCAATTGATCAGTCATATGGCCGGGATAGCCGGATTAAGCTGTTATACAGTAGTCGGCTTTTCAAAGGACATAGATAATTCCCGACCGATCAATCCTCAGCCCGATCATGCCTGGAATTTAATTAAACTGGAAAAGGCCTATTATCTGCTGGATGCAACCTGGGAGAGCAATACTATATACAACCCGGATTTATTTAAATCAACTTATCAAACGGATTATTTCCTGACGGAACCCCACTTGTTTATCAAAGGTCATTTTCCCGCGATTCCGGCTTTTCAATTGTTATCCTGTCCACTGACCTTTCAGGAATTTTCTTCAGGAATATCGCTGGAAAAAAATTCGGACACCTGTTTTATAAATTTTAACGATACAATTGATTCTTTTTTAATGCTGTCTTATGCCGATCAGAAAATTGAAGAAGCCAAAGCGATCTACCAATCGGTACCTAATGAAAAAAATGAGAGTAGTTGGGGCCATGCCTTAATTGACAAAGGCATTTTGCTTAAGGAAACCGGCGACCTCTTATTTGAAGCAGGAAATCATTCTGCTGCATTGCCCCACTACGAAGACGCATCTGTCTATTTCTCACAAGGCTCGGATAAAACAGTCATGTATCGCTGGCAGAAAGAGTCTTACGCATTTTGTCATCTTAACTTCGCCCAAATTCTATACCGGATATACTACGAAAAAGGTCAACCCATGTATTCGGTGGCCGATCATCTTCTAAAGGCTAAAAATCTTCTGGAACAGCTCGAGACTTCATCCACTCTGGTAAAGAGCGCTCTGACCCAGATC
>JBGTCB010000590.1:0-1538 GCA_041748995.1 Saprospiraceae bacterium
ATGGAATTTTTATTTTTGGTGCAATCCTCTTTCTGGTGGCCTGTTATAAGGAAGTTCCGGATGATCAACCGAATCCTTTTGACGGACAAAACATCAATGAAAATCCGAACGATAAGGATACGCTGGATCCAACTTCATTTGCCGGCCTGCACAAACAGATTTTTTCCGTTCGCTGTGCCGTTCCTTTATGCCATGACGGCAGTTTTGAACCCGATTTCCGGAGTATAGAGAGCGCCTACCAAAATCTGGTTTATCATCCGGTGGTAAAAAACAATGCCCAAAACAGCTTCACCTTTCGGGTTATTCCGTATGATGTAGCGAATTCCTGGTTGATTGAACGATTAACAACGGACGATGCTGTATTGGGAAGGATGCCGCTTTATGCAAATCCTTTAACAGAGCAACAATTAAACAATATCAAAGCCTGGATCAATTCAGGCTGTAAGGATGTGGCGGGTAATAATGCCGCATATCCCAATCTTCAGCCTCAGGTAACCAATCGCTTTGCACTTGATTCGGCCAATAATCGCCTGGACACGACATTCGACGGACGTTTTCCGGCTCCTTTTATCGTACCACCGGGAATTAACTTTACCCTGGGAGTGTTTGTAACTGACGACAGTACGGCCACGAGCAAACTCAAGAATCTGCAATTCCGGTTTTCTTATGATAAAGACGACTTTTCCGGCGCTACCATTAAGCCTGCCATGTTTTTGACACAACAGATTATTATTGTCGCGCTTAAAACTTCTGATTTTCAAGCGAATAAAACCGTATATTTCCGCTTTTATTGCCAGGATGAACACCATAGCAGCCTTGCTGAATTCCCTCAGAATGGTTCACCCTTTTATTACAAAGAACTTTTTGCCTTTATCGTCAAATGAAAAAACTGGTCAGTTTAAGTATTCTTATTGCAGTCATTGCTGTTTCCTGTGAAAAGGAAGCGACCCTGAGTGTTGTGCCCAAGATTGACCTTACCCAGGCAGGCCCTTCAGTCATTGAGGAGAATGTAGATTCAGTTTATTTTGAAATTTCGTATACCGATGCCGATGGCGATTTGGGAAGCACAGACCCAAATGTACGTAACCTATTTGTGGAAGATACCCGTATTGGGTTGGTGTACAAATACCGTATTCAGGAGTTGGTGCCTAATGGAGCTACGGTGGGAATTGAAGGAGAACTCCATTTTTCCATCCCGAATACCGTGATTACTGACGGAAGTAAGCAGCAGGAGGTCATCTATTCCATTTGGGTGAAAGATATGGCCGGCCATGAAAGCAATCGTTTGTCGGTTGGTCCATTTTTAGTGATCGAATAAATTTTCAGTTTTCCCCTTATTGTATTGATGTCAAAATCATTAGTTTTGCAACATCACGCTGAAGTGGCGGAATTGGTAGACGCGCTACGTTCAGGGCGTAGTATTCGCAAGGATGTAGGGGTTCGAGTCCCCTCTTCAGCACAATGAAACAGAAAAAGCCGCACGAATATCACTGGTAAAACAGTGAGTTTGGGCGGCTTTTTTTAGGCTTTAGGCTCCT
>JBGTCB010000591.1:0-1954 GCA_041748995.1 Saprospiraceae bacterium
CTTACCGGCTCTTTGATGTCATGGCTGCCGACTACCACTATTTTGAAGGGCTGACTATACGCAACACCCAAATTGCTTTCTATGCCGGACTGAAGCATGTAAAAGGATGCAGCGGTCTTACGGTAAAGAATTGCAAGATTGAAGACATCGGCATTGCGGTAATGACCCACAGCGAGGAATCCAAAGATTTTTACATTGCTGATAATATTATGACCGGCCGGCACGATCCGGACACATTGCATGGCTGGTATGGCTTTGAGCATCCGGCTCCGCTCAGTTCATACTATGCCGTCAAGGTCTATGGGCAGAGTCATGTGATTTGCCATAATACGATTTCATTTTTTCATGATGGCATTTGTGTTGACACGCACGGATTGCCGGAAGAAAGTCAGGACCAAAAATGCGTCTCGATCGATATTTACCGAAATGATATTTTCAATATGTCGGATGATTTTATTGAAGCGGATGGTGGTGTTCATAATATCCGGATCTTTGAAAACCGGGGTTTTAATTCGTACCATGCAGGACTTAGTGCGCAGCCGGTTTTCGGAGGGCCGGCTTATTTTATCCGCAATATTGTGTATCAGGTTCCGGGTACTACTTTAAAATTCACCATTCGACCAGCCGGTCTGATAGTTTACCACAATACATTTTGCACCAACACATCCTTCCAGTCGGCAGCAAATACCCATTTTCGAAATAACCTGTTTATGGGACCCAACGAAGAAAGAGCTTTTAGCGGCACCTTTCTCACCCGCTACAGTACGATGGACTATAACGCTTATCATCGCAATGAAAAAGGTTTTCGTTGGCGCATTCCGGACAACGATGACCTTAATAATGCGGATGAAAGTGAAATGCAATGGAAAGAAGCAATCGACCTGAAAACCTTTTCGATGATGACGGGTTGGGAAGAGCATGGCATCCAGGTGGATTATTCTATTTTTCAAAAAGTGACTCCCCCTGATCCGGATAAAAAGGGAACCGTATACCCTAAAGAAGGGACCGATTTTCGATTAGTGGACGGGTCAAAGGCTGTTGACGCCGGAATTATTCTACCTAACATTAATGATCACTTTTCCGGCAAAGCTCCCGATTTGGGAGCAATCGAGTCTGGAAGTATTCCAGTGGTATATGGTCAAAGGAAAAAACAGTGAAATGAATTTTTTTCAAAAGAATGTTAAGAGATTCTCATTTATCCAGGATTTAATCAATCAATGAAAATGTAGCTACAGGCCTTGGTTAAGTGGTTGATGAGGATATATGAACAGGTCTATATGACTATAACGGGACAGAAAACTCTCGATGCACAGTTCGATCCATTGATTTACTGTGTTAACCGAAACAGTCAGCCTCCACCAGATTCCTTGCCGAAATATCTATGATCTGAGCGAAGGCATCCCTATCTTTAGAATAGCAAAAAAACGCAGAGCTGATACAAGATTGGATCGTATAAAAGAGAGTTGGTGGTCATTAAGGACGATAATAAATGTTGACTAAATAAGCAACTTTATGTATATTTGAAGTAAAGTGGAGGATGCCAACAATTTTTATACTAGACTCAATCAAGATCTTAGTTTATTTTGATGACCACAATCCTCCTCATTTTCATGCTATCTACAACGATTACGAAGAACTCATCACAGTACCTAGCTTGGAAACACTAAGGGGTAGTCTACCTCCAGCGAGGAAGCGGAAGGTAATAGATTGGGCAAGAGAAAACATGAATTTTTATTGTGGGAAAATGGAATGAATTTAATGCAGAGAATAGATTATGAAAGGACTGAGAAGAGTACCGAGAATACTTAAAATTAATAAAGTGAAGGGATATAGAGTTTCCTGTCTTTTTAACAATGGAGAGTCACGGATAATTGATTTTGAAGACTTTTTCCTGAAGCAAAAACTAAGAAAAGATCATCCTGCACGAGACCTACTGAATGACATCCGTGAATTT
>JBGTCB010000592.1:0-8181 GCA_041748995.1 Saprospiraceae bacterium
GAAAATCCATTTTCAGCTTTTGTGCAAGTTCCTCTGCCGGACCAAAAGATTTTAGAAGGCATTCAGTCGTTTCAACTAATCCGGCAAGATTCAGGCTTGTGAGATCAGGCATAAAATTGTCTTTGAGTACGCCATCGGTGACCAATGAAGCGGAAAAGCGACCATCAAGAAACTTTATTATGGGTGCCAAAACTTTGATGTACGAAAATTTATCAGCGATCTGACTGAACTGAACATTAACCATGTCATATTTTAAATCGAAATCCGGTTCCTCTCCTGCAAGAGTCCGGTATCCACCAGCGAGCTGAAATGTACCACCAAAAGCTTCTGATGAACAGTCTTGCAGGGTCGCAGTACTTTCACTTACCATAACTTTGCCTTTAAGATTGGTGAAAGTCATATCCGTATATACCAGCTTTTTTACCTGGGCATCAATCGAAAGGTCCAGATCAGCCGGTACAATAAAGGGGGATAGCTCAGATGTATCACTGGTGGTTTGATCAGAGTTACTCATAAAGGGATTGAGGTCCAGAGTCTGGGATCGCAGTTGGAGATTACCACGAAGATTCCCCTTGCCTGCCATGTAGGAGAACCAATTGTCAAGATCACCCTGGAGATGAAGATCACTTCCTTTCATCGCAGCACTCATTTCACGAATGGAGAGCTGTTCCGGTTTTACTTTGCCAGAGATGACCATATTATTTATCGTCTCTCCATTAATTAAAACTTGATCTACGGTCAATTTCAGATCCATATCATATGCCGGAATGACCGTTTCTCCAACCGCTGGTTGCTTGGATTGAGGTTCTGGTGTCGCCGGGGTTGTAGCAGTATTCCATTCGTCCAAATCTAAAAGTCCGGATTTTACACTGAGGTTGCCTTCCAAAGTCTTATCCGGGCTGATCAGGAATAGGATGTTTTTTAAACTTCCCTCGATCGTCAGGTCACTGCGGCCAACCTGAATGCTGGTCTCACTCAGGCTAACCAGCTGCGGTGAAAAGTCTAACCTGGCGTGAGAAATTTTAACCAGCGGTTTTCCAGCAAGTTGTGTTTCAAGATTTTGTGCCATCAGTGATCCCTTCACTTCCATCTTATCATATTCTTTCTTTTCGACCTGGCTCATTCTGGCTTTAAACTCAATATCGCTTGTGAGATTACCTCTGAGGTTCTGTACACCAGGCAAAGGATAGGCCTTGATCAAATTTGACAGATCAAGGGTGCCTTTCAGTCCACCTTCTACGTCAGGGTCAGAGATGGGATTATTAACCAAAAGGTACCCCGTAAGTGGCTGCGGACCTATTTGCACATGCATTTTGGAGAGTATGATCTTCATAAGATCCAAAATACCATCGGGCTTATCAATTGCGAGATCCAGATTGATATTACTGATACCCAAGGGAAGATTGGGGTATTTTACAGCCCCATTTTCAATCCTTGTCCTTAAGGTAAATGCCGGATAATTTGTCTCCGAATAGCGACCCCAGATGCGGGACTGTAAATCAAAAGAACCGGAGATATCTGCTTTTTCAAAATCATCGGTATAGGCGCCAGGAATGATTGAGAAAAGCTGTCGGAAGTCTGATTCTGGCGCAGTAAAGGTCAGATCCATATCCATATCCTCATCGTTCAGCTCAATAAAACCTTGTGCTACTATTTCTAGGTCATTCAGCAAAAGTTGATTGTCACTGAGGGTATAACGGTCATTATTAAGGTCTATTTCCACTATCGCGTCAAGACTGGCGTGTACACTGTCCAGGTAGCTGATACCATCGTAGTTATATGTGAGGTATTCAACTTCGGTAAGAGTCTTGAGATCAAACTGCATAGCAGCAAAATCTCCCTGCCCCTCATGATCAAAACCATCTAATTCCAACAACATCGGCATAGTTTGATCCCGATACCGCAAAACACCATCCGTGAGACTATAGTGATCAATCTGGAATTCCACACTGGAAGTCGTTGTATCTTCATCTTCAGTACTGGTCACGATGTCGTAATTGGCAGCACCATCCGGTAAAACCAGGATGTTGATTAAGGGAGATTCAGCTGAGAGACTTACAATTCTTACCGGTTTGTTCTTACTTATCAAAGACCGGATGTCGATGGCTGCTCCTGCTTTTTTTGCATGAAACAAGGGAATTTTCTCAAAATCTTCCACCCCATCGATTGTTAAATCATGCAACATAATCTGTAAGTGGGGGAAACTTCGGAAGAAACTTAAGGAAGCATCTTGAAAGTCCGTTTTTGCCTGCAAATTCTCATTGAGATTATGTTTAATTGCGGAAATAATTCGCCCTTTGAAGATAACCGGAGCGAGCAACAATACCAGCAGAATCAGAATTAGAAGTCCTGATCCCCATTTTATAAACCTTCGCATATCGAGCATTCTTAAAGTTAAAAACGAAAATGATCCGTGATTCGATACACAGCATCAGGAAGGAGAATTGATTCCGATAAGCCGTATCTTTAAAAGGTCGAGTTTAAAACTTGAGGACAAAGAATTTCTGTCCATTACAGATCAAATTTAAATCGACAATGGACCTCCTCCATGATACCTACCTTCAGACCACTCTTCCATCTATTAAAGCGTTTCCTTTCAAAGGATGTTCGATTTCTGAGATGGAAATCCTGGCTTAGACGGGAATCATTAGGGCCTTTTCGGTTCGGGAGATCTGAGTCGATCTCTTACCTTGGCACTTCATTTAATTGCCAATTGTAATCCAGAAAAGTCAATTTGGCATTTTGCGGGAGCTGGTGGGTGGAATACTGATTAACAAATGAGATCAATGAACCCGCGCTCTTCGTGAAATCCCCCTTAAACCAGGAAAATATCGAGGACAGCTGATATTCAGCAATATTATTTCGGGTTGGATCCGCTAAAAAACCTTTGGTAGCTTCGGTTAGTTGTTCTTCCAGATAATCAGGTAAATAGGCTTCGTTCAGCAATTTAGGACATGAGATTGATGCGCAATTGACGGCAAAATGAATTCTCGGCTCATCAAAATGCTTCCGGATAATGCCATGTTCAATATTGTTCAAATCGTATAGATGACCTTCGATATTGATAAATTTAATATCCCAAACAGTATTGACAAAGGGAATACCGTTTTTAATGTCTTTGATACTGGCTACCGGATAGTGATCGAGAATCAGCTTAACGGTAAAAGCATTATAGGCATTGATCCAATAGGCTAATTGTTCATCCCGAGACCAATGTGCATCGTTTGGATGTCCGTTACTTAAGAGTTGAAGATACTGATTCAATTTGGTACTATCGTTCAGGAAAGCCGCATAATCGACCCAACCTTCCGGAGATACATGTTGTGACAACAAGGAAGTCCACTGATCATGGGGGACTGGAGTGGAACTTGAAATCTTTTTTGAAACTCTGCAGGACACACAAAAGAGCAAAATAAGTACCAGTGCCAGATAATTAAGCGATTTCATATACTATGAAAGGCATTATTCCCTGGTCAAAGCCGTAAACTTGCTCCAAAGTTGTAAGAAAAAGTTGTGAATCTATCGGCGGTGTAACCCAGTTCTCCTTTCCAGTGACGCAGGTAATTTGCCTCTGCAAAGAGCGACATGGATTTATATATAGGGAGATCAACACCAATACCTGCATTCATAGAGTAGTAGGTATTAAATTCATCATAACCGGGTTCCTCCAGCAGACCGTCATTGAATCTAGGTTCCGGTGCACTCGGGTTTGGCCTGGAAGATAATCCGGGTTCAGCATAATATGCTCTCAGGACGCCATGAGCGGAGGCTCCTGCTTTAGCATAGAAATCGGCGTATTTCGATCGGAGTCCTATGTATCGAATATGGAGAGGTATTTCCAGTTTCTGAATTTTATTTTCACCATATCCCGCAGAATAGGCGACCTCAGAATAGGTGGCACCCAGGTCAAAACCAAATCGTCCGAATTGTACATTCGTCATGATTCCATTACCCGAACTGGATTTGATCTGCTGTTTGGTCACCGGACTCCCGGAGATATAATTGTTTATGAGATGGGTGTTATACTGATGGAATAGACCAATTTTTGTTTTAATTTTTGACGTCGGAACTTGAGTAATAGCCAAATGAAAACGGGTGGCGGTTTCCGCCTCCAGCATAGCAAAATCAAATACCGGGAGCAAAGGTACCGGCTTGGCTTTATGAGGTCTGTCAAGCTCTTGTTTGACGGATGCCAACTCAAATTCCCGGGTGTCGATTACCACCTGATTAATGGTAGCCCTTCGCGAGTTCTTGACATTACGAAGTTTTAACTCCGGCCGGGTGACCAGAGGTAACAGATTAGAAAACTGATTCGACCGGAGAGGGTCGCTATCGTTAAGGTGACCTGACGATGCTGGTTGATCCTGGTTCAAAGAAGAAGAAACATTGGCTTCATATGCAGAAGAGCCTAATTTCCCTTTTTCAGCGTTTTGGATAGCATCTTTTAATATCAGAGCGTCATCTGAGCCGGCATCTGGCAAAACTTCCGGAGGATCCGATTGATGAGTTTGCACAAATGACTTTGGCAAATATTCCTGCACCTGAGGTATTTGACCCAGGAATTTTACCATGGTGAAAATGGCAAAGAAGATAACTGCGGCTTCGAAAATTTTTGAAGCAATCAGACGCCTACGATAGCTCATCCGATCGAGTCTGTCACTTAACACCTGCCAGGTTGTATGGTTATAAGGAACCTGATATTCGGAAAGCGTCTGACGAGCGATCTCGTCTACCGAAAGTTCCTCCGGTGACGTCCCGACCTGCGACATTTTTTGTTCCAGCATACTCCAGGTCTCGTCATCATAAGGAACCTGATGATCACCAAGAGACTTCTTTATAAAGTCGTCAAAACTATTTGTCAAATCTTTGCTCATGTACCGTTGTAATTCGTTCGATCAATGCCTGTAACTTGAGTCTGGCTTTTACCAGGTTTGAACGGGAAGTGCTTTCGGAGATATTCAGACGATCGGCTATCTCCTTATGTGAATATCCTTCTAATACATACATGTTAAAAACTGTTCGATAAGCAGGACTAAGTTTTTGAATTGCGGCCAGTATTTCTTTTTCACTGCACTGACCGATTGCGTCTGCTCCCGGAGTACTTACATTATAGGCCTGTTCAACATCCTCTGTTCTTCGCCGGGATTTTTTTCGATAATAGTCAATAGAGGTATTTATCATAATCCGCCTGATCCAGGCACTCAATGAAGTCCCTGAATTATACTTGGCGATATTGCGAAAAACTTTGATAAATCCCTCGTGCAAAATATCCAACGCCTCATCCTGATCTCCTGCATAGCGTAAGCACACACCCATCATTATACTGTAGTGATCCATATACAGCTGCTTTTGCGCCCATTTTTCCTGCCGCACGCAAGCAGCTATAAAATCATGTTCTTCGTGTTCGATCTTTAGTACAAAATCCATGCAAGATTATTTCGATCCGAAGCTCAAGTTAACTCTTTCAGAACGAGTTCAAAAATGCCTTTGCTGCTTTTAACATATGACTAACAAATTTTTACGCTGATAACGAGTCCTTTATGAGCATTGTCCGGTGCTTATTGAAAAACCATGACGACAAGTTATTATATGTTAAAGGCTAATTATAAATTTGTTAGCACTTTCAAAACCCTGATCACAAGATTTACACAGGTCTAACGGACCTTATGAAGGAGTTGCACTGGTGTAAGAATTTACCTTGGCATCAGGATAACAATCTAATTAAAAATGAAAGAACCTGCCAATCCGGAGGCTTTAAGTCTGGCAATCTCAGAAATTCTCAGAGAGAACAATCCCTCTTACAGGGTATCGGCATTGCCTTCAGGGAATCTGTTGAACCGGGATAATGCATTAGATTTTCTATTACAAGGCAGAATTACAGCAAATACGGGCACATCATCGATTTTTGATGCTCACCATGATGGTGACAATGTCTGTGCCCACAAAAACCTCTGGAGCACCCGTCTTTATTGCACTTCTGCTTTTCATAACAAAACCCTAATACATAACCCCCGGTTGAAATACCAAGTTTGCACAAACCATTTGATCTGAAATTTTATGCCCCATAAAGACGACATAGAAGTCCCTCCTGGTGATCAGAATAACTCGGTACACTCATTGAAGGGCATGTATGAAAACTATTTTCTTGACTACGCCTCCTATGTTATTCTGGAGCGGGCAGTTCCAAGCATTGAAGATGGACTAAAGCCGGTTCAGCGAAGGATTCTTCACGCCATGAAAGAGATGGACGACGGCAGATTTCACAAAGTGGCGAATATCATCGGTCAGACAATGCAATACCACCCGCATGGTGACGCTGCTATCGGTGATGCTCTGGTGAAGCTGGGTCAACATGATTTAATGATTGATACCCAGGGTAACTGGGGTGATGTGCGTACTGGTGATTCTGCAGCGGCTGCCCGATATATCGAAGCGCGTTTAACCAGGTTTGCCCTGGATGTCGCATTCAATAAAGATACTACCGAGTGGCAACTATCATACGATGGTCGAAAACAGGAACCGCTGAACCTTCCAATGAAGTTTCCCTTGCTTCTGGCACAGGGCGTAGAAGGTATCGCTGTCGGATTATCCACCAAGATTTTACCGCATAATGTTGGAGAATTGATTAAAGCATCAATCAAGATCCTTGAAGAAAAGAAATACACTATATATCCGGACTTTAGCACCGGTGGCTCCATTGATGTTTCTGAATACAATAATGGAAAGCGGGGAGGAAAAATCCTGATCCGAGCCAAAATAGAGAAGGTTGACAAAAGTACTCTGGCCATCACCGAATTACCACACGGTGTCACCACCGGGGCATTGATCGAAAGTATAGTCAAAGCAAACGATAAGGGAAAAATCAAGATTAAGAAAATCGTAGATAACACCGCCCAACATGTCGAAGTACTGATCGATCTGATGCCTGGTATATCTCCCGATCTGACAATTGACGCACTGTATGCTTTTACCAGTTGTTCGATTTCGGTATCTCCAAATGCATGTGTGATTGTTGATAATAAACCCCTGTTTCTCTTTGTCAATGATATTTTAAATCTATCGACAGAACACACAAAGGACCTATTAAGACAAGAGTTGGAGATAAAAAAAGGCGACCTGGAACAGAAATGGCATAACGCCAGTCTTGAAAGGATCTTTATCGAAAACCGGGTTTACCACGAGATCGAAGAATGTGAAAGCTGGGAAGCGGTGCTGGAAACTATCGATGTGGAAATGCGAAGATATATTGCAGAACCCGGGGAGAAACTTACAAAGGATGATGGAAGGATATTGCTGATGAGACCTTTTACCGGAGACGATATATTGCGTCTGACGGAGATTAAGATTAAACGGATCTCCAAGTTCAACACATTTAAAGCTGAAGAACATATAGCCGAACTGGAAGATGAAATCAGTCAAACCATCTATCACCTGGATCATCTTACCGGATTTGCCATCAGATACTTTGAAGATCTGTATCAAAAATATGGTGTCAATCGACCCCGGAAAACTGAAATCACCTCATTTGAGCAAATTGATGTTGTCCAGGTGGCAGCAAATAATGTAAAACTTTACGCGAATCTGAAGGAAGGTTTTATTGGTTGGGGTTTGAAAAAAGATCTGGAAATCCGGGAGTGCTCTGATCTTGATGAAATCATTGCCTTCAAGAAAGATGGGACCTTTAGGGTTTCCCGGATTGGTGAGAAAGTGTTCATGGGTGAAAACCTCCTTCATGTTGACGTTTGGAAAAAGGGTGATGACCGCACGACATATAACCTGATTTATCTGGAAGGCGAATCTGGCCGGGCAATGGGCAAACGGTTTAATGTTACAGCGATCACCCGTGATAAAGACTATGATCTCACCAAAGGTACAAAGGGATCCAAGGTGCTCTATCTGACGGCCAATCCAAATGGTGAATCAGAAACGGTTCGCATTCAGCTTTCTCCTGCCTCCCGTGCTAAAATCAAAAACATTGAATTTGATTTTGATCATTTGGATATTAAAGGAAGGGCCTCACAGGGTAATATCATCACCAAGTATCCTGTAAGAAAAATTGAACATTTAGAAGTTGGACAATCCACTTTAGGGGCCTTAAAATTGTGGGTTGATGAAGTCAGTGGACGGATTAACACGGATCAACGAGGCATCTACCTCGGAGCTTTTGATACAGGTGATCTT
>JBGTCB010000593.1:0-8687 GCA_041748995.1 Saprospiraceae bacterium
TCAATATCCTGAAACTAACTAACTCTCTGATATGATTGAATTTATAAGTTTTTAAACGCTGGATAAAATCCGACGCTCCACCCCTGGTGTGGGTCCCCACCGTCGAATACTAGGCCGGAATCACCTCTCACCAAGTTTAGGTAAATGAAATACCACTCCATTTTTGATGTCCGAAAACAAGGAACTACCAAGATACAAAGCATGCCCGACCTGATTAAGCAGGGAAGAGATTTAATAGTTAATTGACCCAGAACATGAGCAAAACCCCTGGACTATATGAAGTTGTCCTTTAGCAGAGATCAGTCGGAATAGCCCTTTCCGTTGGAGTGCTGCGGCTCGGAAAATGCGTCGCGGCTTAATACATGGCAATATGAGAACTTATAGATAGACTATCTGTAGGCAGATTGACAAATGTAGGACCATTAAATACCCTTGGATCGGCCATGGATTAGAGAAGCAGCATTTTTCGAGCTGAAGGGAATGGGCCGAGCAAGCACATTAGGAAAGGTGCCCTTTTTTGGTCTCCGACGGCCATAGCCTATGGCGACGAGACGTTCGTTTTTTGGGCACGCAAAAAATGAACAAAAGATCAAGTATATACGGATAATATTTTTACAATGAAAAAGTTTTGGCCGCCAGTGAAATAAACCCCTAATCACCATTTAAAGCAAATCGAATACCGGCGGTATAACTCCTTCCCGGCATCCGGTATCGCTCCAACTCTTCGTATTGAGAGTTGGTAAAGTTATCGATGGAAATGTATGCGGACAATGCGGGGGTAAATGCATACGTTAGTTTACTGTTGAAAAGGAAATAAGCATCTGGTTCACTACCAGGATAAATGAACACTTCTTCGACCGCACTGCGGTATCTGCCTGCGAAATTCAGAGAAAGTGCTTTATAATGTAGACCCAGGGATGAATTGATGGAATGCTTGATTTTATAGGCAAGAAAATCATTAAAACGCCCATCCGAAACATCACGTGCATCGAGATAGGTATAACCCAATGATGCCGAAAGAAAGCCCGGTATCCGGTAGGTTACATTAATTTCCATTCCCTGCATAATTGCCTGATTCAGATTAATCACTTTATAAACCAAAGCACCGGCTGGATCAGGAAGTTGTTGAAAGGAAATCAGATCTTTATAGCGATTATGGAATAAAGCCAGGTCCACTGCGGTAAACCTGCCAATTTTCCAGATACTGCCTATCTCAAAGGAAGCGGTTAGTTTCTCCGCTTTCAGATCCGGATTGGGTTCGAAGCGCAGACCTCCCCCTTGTTCAAACTTGATAAATCTTTCCGCCATCGAAGGATTTCGGAAAGCTTTGGCAAAAAGGGTCCGAAAGGAAAGCTGATCCGTGGCCTGATACACTGCTGCAACCTTTGGACTGAAATTGGATTCTCCAAAAGCGGTATTTAAATAAAAGTAATCATAACGCAATCCCAGGGTACTGATAATTTTATTGCCCAGTGGAATTTCATCCTGGACATATATTCCCGCTATTACCGAACGGTGGATTCCATAAAGTACTGTATCCGGTTGCCCATTGACAAAATCAGTTTTAATATCCGCACCGGCAATTAAATAATGTTTGGGTACGTGATAATCAAACTGGAAGGCGGCACCGATCCGATCACTAAGTACCGACTCTTCATCAACAGACTGCTTGCCAAAATTTATATTGGATTCAGTTTTGTTTTCCGGATCATCATTAAAAGAATAAAAAGCGAAATTCCGGTAATAAAATATACGGCTGTTGTATTTCAAATGACCATTGCGGAGTGACTGGAAATTTATATCGGCGCTATATTCTCTTTTTTCCTGAAAATCATCCAAGCGGTGAGGAGCCACCGTAAACGACAAACGGGAGTTTAACCAGGTAGCCGGTGAATCGTTTTTAATCTCATTGAAATTTCCCGAAAAAATCCATTTATCCCGGAGATTGGGTTGATAAATAAGTTTACCAAAAAGGTGCGTCAGGTCAAAGGCTGATTTTTGCCGGTGGCCATCATTGGATTTTTTCCCGGCATCCACGAGGTATTTCCATTTGTCAATAGTGCCTCCGTGACTAAGTTCAGCGGTATAAAATTGACCAATGACATCGTATTCAGAATTTGCCGGAGGTCGATTGTATGAGCCATAATTAATATGACCGAAAGTGTTGGATCTTCCCTCCGGGTTGCGGGTGATGACATTGACCACGCCTCCCATCGCACTCGATCCAAAGAGAGAACTATAAGCTCCTTTCACAACTTCGATGCGATCAATCGACAACAAGGGCAGCAGGTTCCACAAGGCACCACCTGATTCGGGACTCAATGCCGGTCTGCCATCGATGAGTAAGAGAACCCGGTTCCCAATACCTCCTCCGGCGACTTCCGAAGAGCCACGGATGGACAGAGCCTGGACATTAGCTCCACTGGAGCGGGTAACCTGTACACCGGTCAGGGCATCAAATGCCTGATCAAAAGTCTGGAGATTCTGGCTGGTGATTTCATTGGCTTGGATCATCGCGACCGAGGCTGGAGCCAGTGAAACAGATTGAGCCCGTCCGGCGGCGGTGATCACGATTTCATCGGTTTTAAAGCTGGCTAAATCCAGTTGAAAATTAAATTCCAGTTGATCACCAGGATTTATTTTGACGGAATCTTTAGAGACGCTGGCATAGCCCAGAGAGGAGATTTGCAGGGAGTAGATTCCTTCAGGAATTTGAGGCACCTCATACCATCCGTTTTCGTCAGAAACCGAACCGGAATTCAGGGGGTCAATCTTCACATGAGCCAGTGCCAGTGGGAGTCCCGTTTCAGAATCCGTGATCAGACCATAAAGCCTGCCAGGGTCAACAGAAGGGTTGTCCTGAGCAATGGTTAAGATTGTCCCAGTGATCCAGAAAAACAGTAGTATAGGAAATACCTGAACCCGCATATGTCAGGTAATTTTTTATAATAATTAGCGATACCAAAGGGGGATGATTCCAAAATCTGCAGTAAAATTGATCGTCAATTCATCTCCGGCTTCGACAGTGAAAGTTGTGGGTGGAGGTTCGTCAAATACGGTGACAATGTTTGGACCCGCAGCAACTTTAATCACCACCCCATGACTGAGAGTGGTTGGCATTCCCCAGTGCACACCCAGAGTTGCCGTACGTAAGCTGGGATCAACCACCAGATTATGACGGAAACCAAGAGCTAGTGCCGAATAGGTGCCGGGATCAATCTCCAGTTCATACTGACCCACATTAGCACCAGCCTGATACATGAAGACAAAGGGATTTTGTGCATTGGATGGAGCGCCGATAGGAAAAGTACCACCGGGTACTCCGGGTCCAAAGGTACCATCCGGCACGGGGCCCCAACCGGCAGGAGGATTCAGGGAGAATTCCGGAAAAATGGTCAATTGAACTTCTCCGCTATCCTGATATTCCGCCCAGGTATCGGTATTTAATAAAGTAATATTTCCCTTGATGATGGCCGTGGTTGGTGGTGGACCGTCATCATCTTTATTGCATGAGTTTATGACGGCAAGGACGATGAGACTTGTAAGAACTAACAATGACTTTTGGAAACGTAACATATTCATTCTTAAATACTTGAAATTAGCCGACAAACTTAGGCATTAAACGTTCAGCATGCTGATTGGCAGGGGATTGGGGAGAAGATTTGACAGTAATTTGACGAACGTGGGTGGATTGATGGGTTTAGTTTCAATTCACTCGCGATCACTGTTGTCCTTGACAGCAGTAAAATTATCCCGAGGCTGTTAGGATCCGCATCTCGTCCGATTTCCTTGCTTTGTTGCCAAAAGTAGAAAGCGAAAGAAGTAAAGACCAATCAATGAAGCCATTGAACATGAACCAGAAACTCAAGGTTACTATCATAGCATCTGGCAATATTTCAGTTATTGGTTTTCCATTCAAGTATAGCACATACTTTACTATTGTGAACGCTGGAGTTCAAATAAATAGACTAAGGCAAAGAATAATGAAAGGTTTGAAAAAAATAACTTTCTGCTATTAACTTTATCGGGCTCTTATTTTGTGGGTTTATTCAATGCCATTACAGAGCCTAAGTTAGGTAACCAATTTTTGTGAGCATTCAGGTTGTTTCGGACTCAGGTCGCTGATTCGTCATCAGCAGTATTGAGGGTGAAATATGCTTTACCAGTTTTCTCTATGATATCTGGGTTTGCTCCAGCAGTTTTATCTTTACTATATTTGAGGTTAATAATTTCTTCAACTGTAACTTTATTTAAATTGTCCAGTTCAGGATCCGCAAATACTACTACAACAGCATTCTCCTTGTTTTCTGCTAAAACCTTATATGAAATAAAAAAACCAAGATCAGTGTTTTCCTGACCCTCTATCATTATTGAAAATAGTTGGAGATCCATACCACTAAGTTGAGAAGTTTTTCCCTTTAGCAGATGCATTTTGTTGTATGGCATAGGCTAACGGGGTTTTCTTTTGGGGTCTTGTCTTGAGTCAAAAAATGTCAAAAGAATAATCTGATCATTCTTTAAGCGGTAGAATAACCGAGTCTGTTTTGTAAGTTGAAAACCTCTTAATTTTTTCTCTGGGATTTCTAATGTCCCGATTTCCGGAAATTCATACAGCAGCTTCGTAAAGTCCTTCGTTTTTGTAATAAATGACTGTCTTGCAGGATCACCGAAATTGAGTTGGATGTAGTCCAGGATTTCAACGAATCTCTTTTGGGCTTTTTTAGTCCAGACAATTCTCATTGGAGATCATTCCAAATGTCTTTGTCGTCAATGAGATTTGCATCATCTTCGGAATCTTCGTAAGCCTGAAGAACTTCTTTCTTTTGCTCGTCTGTTAATTGTTTCCACATTCGTCCGTCTTCTGATTTTTCCCGCTTTTCCAGAAAACTGTAAATAGCACGAAGCAACTGTTCGTCTTCAATTCTGTCAACTATCTTATGTAGATTCGATCTCAGCTCCATTGTCCCCATAGTCTTTTAATTTTTCTGTACAAATTTACGATTTTTTAGATCCGTTTGTCGAAAGCCTTTGTCACAAAACTCTCTAATGCACGATACAATCTTTGGTGAGCATTCGGCTTTTTGCTGTTCTAAAGATACAGATACTTCGCTCAATCGTAGATATATCATCAGGAGGATTCTATGGGAAGTCTTCTTTCGGGGTCTTGTCCTGAGTCAAAAAATGTCAAAAGAATAATCTGATCATTCTTTAAGCGGTAGAATACACGAGTCTGTTTTGTAAGTTGAAAACCTCTTAATTATATAATCTTTTCACTTTATGGCCTTTGCACAGGGATATAAATTCACCTGGGTTGTTCTGTATTGAATCTTTCAAGCTCATACCACGAAGTTAAGAAGTGTTTTTACCTGGCCTAATTTTACCTCTCAATTTCATATTCCTGTATCAATACTTTTACTGCAATCTTCAATCTTTCAGATAAATTTCTGATCATACTCAATGTTAATTTCCGCTTCCGATTTAATACTTCTGATACTATTCCCTTCGAGCCGATGATTCCTATCAGGTCCTTCTGTTTCAGTTCCATTTCCTCCATTCGGATTTTGATCGCAGTTATTGGATCCGGTGCTTCTATTGGATAAATTCTTTCTTCGTAGTCTTCTATCAACAAAGCAAGTAATTCTGCTTCTTCACCCTCTTTACTTGTGGGTTCACAATCAAAAATCATTTCCATTCTTTTAAGAGCCTGGTTATAACCAGCTTCGGTATTTATTATCTTGATCTTCATATCTTATTCGCATCTATTTTATCATATTCTTGATGTGTTCCAATGAATCGAATAAAAAGCCACTGCTTTTCGTAGTTCATTTTGGCAATTAGGCGATATTTATTTCCACTTATATTAAAAACCACGCGCGAATTCTTAAGTATAGTTACTGTAGAATAGAACTCCCTAATCTCATTGGGTGATTTCCAGGTCGCCCCTCTTTACCGTTTCGTACCAGGTTTCCAGATAGTCCTTCGAATCAGGATATTTTACCGAGAATTCCCTTATGGTTCGCTTAGCGATTATTCGTTTCACTTTGTCAAAGATAAAACAAAGTTCTCATTTTGAAAACATTTGTTCTAACCTTGATTTGGCAGTTCTGGCTGGCAGCTTGAAACGTAGGGGAGTTCGGAGCCACCTCACTATCACGGTGCAAGAAACTTTGATGAGAGAATAGAAGCTCTGCCGGCCAACTAGCATCCACATGAGATTTCCCAATTAAAAGCTGATTTTATAACTCAAATTAGGGATGATCAGGGCTTCCCGATATTCCTCAATTTGCTGCAACTGCGTATTGATTCGAAAACTTTCAAATTCTTTAGCACCACCGGCATTAAGTATTTTCAGCGACAGGGTATGACTGGTTTTTGCCCGGTTTATCAGATAATTGACTGTAACATGATGCACGAGTGATGGGGCAAACCGGACCGAATAGGGTCGGCTGTTATCCAAAATGATTTCATTTCTTGACAGCGATAGATCGTGATTGACCGGAGTGTATGGAGAGCCGGCCTGGTAGGTCATCCGATAGTTAATTCCCAGCTTTTTATGATTACCTGATCCCAGATTAAATTCTTTACCAAATAAAAGATTACCGATTACATTTGAATTATACCGGGTATTGATCCAGGGACCGTTGTTTTGATTTCTGTATTTTGAATCATAGACGGAAAACGTAAATAGACCATAGAACCCCCTGGTCATATACTTTTCAAAAGTTAAATCAATGCCCATATTCCGCCCGTAACCTGAATTGTTTAATTCTTCCTGAAGGAACCAGTCATTTTCCAGGTTAATAAAAGATATTTCGCTCTCCACGCTTACCGGTATATCATAGAGAAATTGAAAATAAGGTTCTATTTTAATCATGTAATTTTCGTTGGGCATCCATTGCAGACTGCCAACCAAATGGTGAGCTTTTGAAAGTTTTAGCTGATTGTTCAATGCAGCACCCGAATGATCCCGGGTAAAATAATATTGGAGAGGTTCTATCCGGCTGTGTCTTCCATAACCGATCCCGGCTTTCAATTCATTGTTAAGGAGGTACGAAAGAGATGCACGTGGTTCGGCAATAATTTCTTTATTCAGGGAAAAATACTGTAGTGACAGGCCGGTAATAAGATTCAATCGGGGAGAAATCACGAAGGAGGAACTGGAATAGATCGTACCCAAAATACTTTGGCCGTTTTCATTGACGATCGTTTGTAATTGGCCATTATCATCGGCTTCTTCCAACCCCAGATTATAATGTAAGGTTCTAAATTTTAAACCGGAAAAATTCGTGTGAAATTTTCCGAATTTTGAATTTAGTTCTGTCAGAAAATTGAAATTCCATTGACCATTCAGGATGCTATTTTCATTCTGTAGTAAATGATTGCTATTCAGTTTTTGAGTTTCTAACGCCGTATTACTGCCGGTGATGGCCAGATGGACCCTGAATATTTGTTTGAAGCGGTTCTCAAGGTATTTGAAATATTTAAGACCGGTTGCACCCATATTTTGCCTGACCGTTTGCTTCAGGAGATCCTGTTCATAAAACTGATTCGCCGGATCCATCACCGGATCCTGGCCGGAATAATCGTGCAGACCAAGACCCCACCATTCGATCGTGCCTTTTTTCAGACTGGGAAAAGACAATTTAAAAGATAGATCCTGATAATTTATTTTTCCGGCTTCTTCCGGCAAAAGGGGTTGTACCAGACCCAGGGTGGAATACCGGTAATTCATCAGATAAGATGCATTACCACTCCTGGAAAATGGTCCTTCGGAAGCCAGGTCAATTCCAATGATGCCTACCTGAACCTGATGTTCATGTTTGCCTGTGTGTCCATTTCGCATGGAAAGGTCAAAAACACCGGATAAAGCGTTTTGGTAGGCGGCCGGCATGGCTCCGGTAAGAAAATCCGTATTATCCATCACCTGACTGCTGAGGGCGGTCAACCCTCCACCACCAAAAGCAGAGAGATCGGCAAAGTGATTGGGATTGGGTATTTCGACACCTTCCATTTTCCACTGTAAGTATTTCGGTGCATTGCCCCGGATGACAATACCATTGCTTTGAATATTACTACTCACTCCGGCAAAAGCGGAAGCAAGCCGGGCCGGGTCATCAAAACCTCCCGCATAGCGGTTGGCCTCTTCAACACTGAGCAATCGTCCACTGACATTCGCCATTTCATTGTTGACCTGCTTTTTGTCGACTATCGGCTTGATGAGTACTTCCCCAAGATCAAAAGGGGATTCTTCCAGCGACAGTTCCAGGATCGTGGGTTGATGTGACCGGACGATCACATCAGAAATCACCTGGTCTTTAAAGCCAATAAAAGTTGCTTTGACATCATATCGTCCTACCGGCAGATCCCCGATCGTAAAGGTGCCATCCATCTCCGATACCGTTCCCGTCAGGTAATCTCCCTGACTAACAATGACGTTTGCAAATGGTATCGGTTGACCCGTCTGGCTATCAAAGATTTTGCCTTTGATGGATTGACTGACGGCCTCCTGAGCCGTTAATGGAATGCTAAGGACAAAGACAAATAAGACAAGCAAGGTGGTTTTCATAGTTTTATCTACAAATAGACCGGTTTTCTACTTAGGGCGAAATACTGATAATTCAGTATTTTTCCGCTCTGATGGAAGATATTGAAACAATAATTAAAACGTACCAAAGACTTCTGGAGCA
>JBGTCB010000594.1:0-1923 GCA_041748995.1 Saprospiraceae bacterium
CTTTCAGTTTAACCTTACGTTTATTAATATTCAATTCGTTTAGTTTTAGCACTTTAGTCCGAATTACGCTTATACAATGTTGGCATTAGTATTTTATTTATCGTTATTCTGTATGTCTTTCATCAATCTTTGTGAACCTAAAGCTGATTTAGTTTTTTGATACATAAATGAATCATTTTTATTTTCCAAAATAAGGTCGGCGGCAATTAGACCGTAGGCTAAAGAACCTTTTGCTCCAATACCAGACATTCCACCAACAAGTACAAAACTTGAATCAACTTCAGTACCATTTTTTATAGAATTGGTAACATAAGGTATTTCAGATGAAGTCAGTGAGTAGACGCAGGAGTAACCACTATGAAATTTTAAATCCGAGATTTCTATGGGTAGATTCAATTTAACTAAATAATTAGCGGAATTTTCTTTGCTCCACTGAATTTCCTTTGGCGTTAATTCTTTTGCCCAAATTGAATCTAAAATCTCAATATCAGTTCTTAAAAAATGACCACCAATCTTTAATAAGGGCCTATTTTTTTCGTCATAATTTTCTATCATAGTATAAAATCCTTCAGGATTGAAATAAGCAATCGCTGGATAGAACTCTTTTAATTTCTTTTTCTGCTCGATGGTTAAACTATCGTATTTGTTAGGATTTACTTCTAAAAATGAAAGAAACAATCGTTTTGGTCTTATCAAACTGCCAAAATATGGGGCTATATCTTTTACTAAAGTTCCATTATAGGGTCCTGCTGCAGCAACCACTTTTTTACTTAAAATGGTTTTGTTTGTCCCATTTTTAGTATCGGTAATTTCAATTCTATAAATCCCATTTTCTTTTTTTAAACTCGTAACTTTTTGGTTGTAATTTACCCTATTTCCAGATTTTCTTATTCCCTTATGTAGTTTATTAATTAAAATTTTTGGATTCAGTGTGCCAGTGAATTGCATAAATTCTCTTAGGATCATCATAGTGTCAGGAATTGTCATTCCAAACTTTTCAAAAGCCTCATTAGTATTTGAAGCATATTCATAGGTGTCAGTCTGCCTATCCAATAATTCTTCAGCTTCATTTAATTGAGATTTAGAAAAAATATAAGTTACTGGTGAAGTGGTGTAGATGTCTTCAATAGAATGAAGTATCTCTGTTTCTCCCTCATTTAAGTACTCAATCAAATCCTTTGTTTCTTTCACAGAGGTTTGATGCAGATATGAAAAAATATCTTCATTCGGTCCAAGGCTTCTCGTAATTCGTGCCTCACCAAAGCTTGAACCAAAAGTGTAAATGGAGTCTTGTTGCTCCATCAATAAAACGTTTTGTCCATTTTTTGAGAGTTGCCATGCTGTTGAACTACCCATCAACCCACCACCTATTACAACAATATCCTCTATCTTTTCTGAGGTTTGACAGGATATTACATTAAATGTAATGACTGTTATTAAGATTAGGTCTCTCATTTTCTTATATTAATGCCAACGTTTGTATATACGCCATATGGTGTATATATCACATACAAATGTACGGTATAGCTTTGTAGTTTTAGGCAGCTAAATCATCCAGTGGACTTTTTAAGCAGCCTTTTTATGCAGTCTGTTATATGAGTGTCAGATCTCTGTGGCCTTCAATGAGTTGTGCCCTCCACAGCACTTGTGCAACTCTGTTATCTGTGCCCAAAAGGCTCAGAAGTCTGGCATCGCTGTACCGAAAGGTGTACAGCATGGCATTCGCCCTGATGTTCGCGTTGATCACTGCGTTCTTAAATATTTTAGATACTTCGTTTAGGGGAGCGGAACATCATTCACCTGGATTTATTTCGTTTTCAGGATTGTATTCTTTAAAAGGTCATGCAGCGGTCAGAGGATCGTATTATTCAATTCAAATAAACCGGTAGAAACAATGTTTGGTTCTGATCAAGTGGCTTACAA
>JBGTCB010000595.1:0-3764 GCA_041748995.1 Saprospiraceae bacterium
ATTTGGGTGCTGCGCTTTCCAACCGGAAAAAATTCAAAAAACAATAAAAACAATAAGGGTGTAAATACACCGACCAACATCTCTTCAGCCCGGTCTAATGAAAAAGTAAAAAGCCTGGGACTAAAAAATTTCAAGAAAACATTGATTGTCAGACTGGCCAGAGTAGTGATAAGTACCGATGAGGCTGTCTGTCTCCTGCTAAACAAAGCCCATATCATAGGGGCAAATAATGGCGCTCCGGTAATGGCACCCACGCTAATCACCACCTCAACAATACCCCCGGCAGCCGGCACCAGCAACGCGACCGCAATGGTGATCAAGCCGAAGAAAATCGTAGAAATTCGCGCTACCAGCATCAGCGATTTGCTCTCTTCAGTTTTGACAACCCGGGCAAACAAATCATTCGTAAATACCGCCGACATCATGTTTAGAGTCGTATTGACCGAACTGGCGGTAGCAAAAAGCATCCCTGCCAGCATCAGGCCAAGCAGTCCGGTGGGTAATACTTCTTTACACATCAGCAGAAACGCTCCTTCATTTGCCAGATCCACCAAATCCGGATGTAGCACTTTATAAATCATCGGTGGCAACATCCATAAAACAGGACTGACTAGATAAAGACTTCCAAAAAGCCAGGCTGCCTTCTTTGCGTTTTTGGGTGAGGTGACGCTGGTGTATCTCTGTACATAAGCCCAGTTACCTCCGATAAAAATGGTATTATAAAACATGAATGCCAACAGAAACCACCAGGTATATTCTCCATTGACCAGTTGAAAAAATCCAGCGGGGACTTCTTCCAGAAAATTCCCCACACCACCGACGGCATGAAAAGCCAACGGCACCACAATGAGGACTGCGGCAAACAAAATGATAAATTGCAGTACATCGGTAATGATCACCGCCCAGAGTCCTCCGGCAGCCGTATAAGCGATCACGATGAGACCTAAAACGACAATGGAAATTTCAATGGAAAATCCGGTAGAGACATTAAATAATTTTGCCACCGGATATAAAAAAGCACCCGTGGTCACAAAACTCAACAAAAGAAAAATATAACTATAAAATCGTTTGAGTTTGGTCCCGAACCGTTGGCCAACAAATTCACCTACTGTCAAAACACCAGTGCGATGCCAGGCGGGTGCGATTAAGTATCCAATGACAAATCCACCCAACGCCATCATCCACTGAATCGATATGGCTACCCAGCCATACTGATACGCAATGGATCCCCAAACCACAAAAGTGCCAGCAGAGAAAAAACTCATAAAGAGGCTGAGACCACTTAACCACCAGGGTACGGAGCCCCCGGCAGCAAAAAAAGATTTCATGCTGCTGCCGGAGCGCATAAAAGAAAAGCCAACTATAAAAATCAGCACGGAAAACAAACCGACAACTAAATAATCGAGAAACGGCATTTAGGGCACCTCTATTTACCTCTGAATGAGTAAAAATTTAATAAGATGCAAGTCAGACGAGGCTGGAGGAAGGAAGATAGCCGTAGCTATCTGACTGACGATCAACGAAGTATGGCGCAGCATATTATTAAATAAATTTAAGAAAATTGTTTTTACCATGAACGGGGTTATAGATGTGCCCTTTAATTATTCGGTTGCATAAACAGACAATCCAAACAAGCCTACTGGTACCTGGACATCCGGTTTTTGAAAGACCAATTTTAATTGTTTGGTTTTAATCTGTTTCTCAAATACAATGACATTGCGCGTCTGATGATTTTCCCTTTGGGTATAAAGAATATTGTTATCTCCATCATAGATCTGATAATTTCGCACGACAAAAGGCATAATGCGCTCTGCATGTCCGAGCAGTGATGACTCCATTGCATAATCCCAGTCGGTATCAAAAGATAAAACCATTTTTCGGATCGTTTGAGATTGCTCCCAGTCGATGGTGAGGATTGGTTCCTGGTCCTGGAATTCAGCTATCCAGGCATTCGGCCGGAGATAAGGGCGGTAAATTCCATTTTGAATCTGTTCTTTTCCAAAAGACCTGACAGGAGGTTCAATCTTCATAGCCAGATTATGACCACCGGGTCGCCGGATGGGCACCCAAAATTCAAACGATTCAAATCCGGTACCCGGATCAGGTTCTTGTTTGCCGTAATTGGAAACCGGAATATTTTGTTTATTAAATACGCTAACAATACCCGTAATTCGCGTTTCACTCATCCGGATGGAGCACTGAGGCTGTTTATGAAAACAAAGGAACGCATAGGTTTCGTCTGTAATAGCCATTTCCAGATCAATGACGACCCTTTGGAGCCCTTTTTTCAACGAATATGTGTGCTGGGCCAGAATAACATCCGGTGTAAAATTATAAACCTTCAAACTCCGCCGGATACTGACGACCAGTTCACAATCTTCGGCAACGGATAATTCTACTTCAACTGAGGGAAAAGGACCCGGATGAAGCGGTAACAACTGGGAGATTCCGTAAATCAACGAAAACAGGGGACCATCAAATTTAAGTTCTTCCAGGTGGAGTGTAGAGCTTACGGAGATGCTGGCACTTTCCATCAAATCTTCCTGGTCCTTTAAAGCAACATGTGGAATATATTGTCCGGTCTTGAGCAATTCCTTTTGCAGCTCAAGGATATGTTTTTCAGCAGCCAGGTCGGCCGGCTTGACACCTAGCTTTTTAACCAGGGCAGCGGCCACTCCCACCGCCTGTGCATTGTGGGCACAGGTAGCCATCACCCGGGTCGAACCAAAAGCGACATGACTGGCACTGATAATCCTTCCGGCCAGAAATAAATTATCAATATTTTTACTAATCATGGTGCGATAAGGAATCGAATAAACTCCCTTCGAGTGCCATTGGTTACAACCCGGTTTTTCGCTAAATACGCCATCGGCAGGATGAAGGTCGATCGCCCATCCACCATGAGCTACGGCATCGTAAAAATGTCTCTGCTTAACGAGATCTGATTGATGGAGCATATAATGTCCTTCAAATCGACGACTTTCCCTCTTACCCGGAATCGCACCTACCCATTCCAGGGTCAGATTACGAGCCTCCGGAAATTGGCCGGAATTCTTAATGTAATTCCATACCCCATAGACGACCTTCCACAACTCCCATTTAATTGTTTCCGATTCATGTACCGTGTCCAGCCGACCGCCATACTCAAGCCACCAAAGCCAGCATCCATGCTCCTGCACGTTGAATTTGCGGTAGCGGGGTATTTGAGTGATGTCGGTTAGTGCATAGGATGGCGGTATAAAATCAACGGGCTTACCCAGGTCTTTACTCATAAAATAAATCGAGTGTCCCAACAATTCGCCGTACTCTTTGGCGGGTGCAAAAGGTTCGTCAAATTCGGTTGAGGATTCGGCTCCCATCCGGAAAGCTGCTCCAGCCTGAAAACCGACAATGCCATCACCAGATGCATCGCAAAATAAATCTGCCGATACCCGGTAGGTTATAGAATTCTGACTACATACACCGATCACTTCTTTGATCCGGTTAGGACCCGATTTGATCGTCTCGTACACAGAAGTATTTAATAATAAAATAATATTCGGTTCTTCGATGACCTTTTCCAGGAGTATGGTGTCAAAAATGATTGTATTTCCTTCTGGATTGCGATATACATTTTCTACCAGCAATTCGTCAATCACCCCTCCTTCCCTTGCCCAACGATTGTTATTGCCCATGTGAGAGGTCGCCCCTAAAATCCAGAGACGAACTTCACTGGAAGCGTTACCTCCCAACACCGGTCGATCCTGGATCAGCACCACCGAAAT
>JBGTCB010000596.1:0-12029 GCA_041748995.1 Saprospiraceae bacterium
GAGAACCGGCCCGGGAGGTTGGTGTCGTTCGGAGATCTTATTGTTATGTTTCTTTTTAGTCTTTATCAACTTGTCGGCAACCGGCCGGGATAGCCTTAGACTCTTGCAGAGCCTCCCGGCAGAACCAATGCTGAAACACCCATCTCCGGAGATTGACTGGTTGGACCGGATTGACCAAGAAGTACCTTCGGACTATTTATCTCAAATAAGTGATCTGCTGCCAGTGACTGTTTCCGGAGCCAATATTAGGTTAGTTAGCTGGGTGGATAAAGATCAACATCAGATTGCTGAAGACCCGGAAGGCTTGAGTAATACGGAAAGGATCCTGACTGAAATTCAGAAAGCCGGTCGGTTCTTTTCTAAACTGGATGGAGGTAACCTATTAAACATACCTTTCGGCATTCAGGATACCTACGGTGATATCCAATATTTTATTGGATTTAACAATCTTCGTCTATATCCAGATCATGCCAGCGTGGATATCGTGGCTTCATTATATCTTCCGGTATTAGGTGATACTTTAAAATTCGCCGGAGCAAATATAAAATATAACAATCGATCTGGATTGGTCGGTGATGCCCGGCTTTTTCTTGTTCAGGACTTTCTCTATGAGGTTAATAAGGGAAAAACAGCTTTGATTATACGGGGATGGAGGGATCAAGCACAAGCCGGTACTTATATTAAAGTGAATTGTGATGGTATTGAGGAAATTAAATTTGGGATCGAATTTCTTTTTAATAATGACTTTATTAAACCTGTCGATAAAAGTACAGATTATATCAAAGCCTTTTCGCAGGTAGATTATCACCGGGATTCAGGGCTTATTATCAGTGATGTATCTATTCCCCCATTTTATTTCAGAGATTTTGAAGGTGCTGCTTTTGCCCTGGAAAATCTGACTATTGATCTTAACGAAACCCGGAGTAATATTCCCTATATTCCTTACTATCTGAATAAACTCGAAGCTCAGGGTGATTCACCCGGAATCAATTCTGACCAGTGGACTGGTTTTTATTGTCAGAACTTTCAATTGATCATTGGCAATCAATTTATTACCCAAAATAGATCGGAGCCCGTCACTGTTGAGGGTAACCATATCATGATTGATGATCTGGGATTTACTGCGGCTCTGGATTTCCGGAAACCGCTTCTTGATCTAAAGGAGGCTGATGTTGCAGGATGGCCGGTTTCGATTGACGAAGTCTATCTGGATATTTTAGCTAATTCATTAAAGGGTTTTGGCTTTGGTGGCCTAATACATGTACCGGTATTGGATTCAAAAAAGGGAGATATTTTAAAGCATTCAGATCAATCTGAAAATAGTTCGTCATCACCGGATCCGGCAGCTTGCCTGGCTTATGTAGCCCGGTTTATTCCCGATAGTGCCAGCCTGGATCTGACCATTGTAAAAATGGATACCAATGAATTTGCCATTCCTATTATTCTGGGTAATATTATAATTAGAGAAGGATCTTATTTGAAATTGGTGACCGGCGATGAACTCCGGATAGCGGCATACTTAAATGGTGCCCTATCGATCCATGGAAATTTAAACGACGGCGAAAGCAGTGTTAAAAGTAGTATTGAGGTACCGGATATCTTTTTAGAAGGTCTTTACATTTCCAACCGGGCTCCTTATCTGACCGTTGAAAGAATTCATCCTCTGACCAAAGACAGCTCGCAGCTGGGAAAATTCCTTTTTACATTTGATGAGATCGCAGTGGTCGACCATGATCCGGAAAAATTCGGAGGTCAATTAAAGAAAATGTACTTCCAAAATTTGCGATTGGACCTGGGTGCCATCACCGATGGGGATGCTTTGACGATTAGCTCAAGTATGAGTATTTATTTCGCCATCAGTTCGGATAAGGGTCGTCAAAATTGGCGTTACAGAAATCTGGATATCGAGCGATTTGGCTTCGAAGGTACCTTACCCGGTATCGACTATGTGAAAGGGGAGCTGGCGTTCCTAGCCAATCATCCAATCTATGGAGCCGGTTTTGCAGGTGGTGGCACCGTGCGTTTTGGCTTTATTGATGCTGAAGTGTCGATGGTCTGTATGTTCGGAAATACAGGTGATACGGGTTTCAAATACAGCTATGTTGATGCTGCACTCGATTTAGACGAACCACTGGGGGATCCTTCTTTTAAGGTTTATATGTTAATGGCAGGTTATCATAAGAACATGACCCGGCAGGAACTGACGAAATTTCAAACTGGGGACCTGGTCGCAGGAGAACCCGGAGGTCAATTTCCAGAAAATCGATTCATGCCCGCAGAGGATTCCTGGGGTATCCGGGGAGGGCTGATTGCCAAGGCTGGTGAAGGTGCGATCATGGGTGTGCGTGTCATATATGAAAGACACCCTTCTGAAGGTCAGGGAATTTCCTCGCGATTCCTGTTTGAAGGACTGATTGAATTGATGCCCAAGGGAGAGACCACGGCAAGTCAGGCAACGTCCAGAATTGTTCGGGACGATGAGACACCCGGTATTACTTCGCAGACAATTCCGGCAGAATTTGCCGGTGGGGGAGCAATCGGTGGCTATATCCGTATCCATCTGGTGCGGGATCATAAAGGTCGGACCTTTGAGGCAGCATTGGGGATTCACGGCAGTGTAGGCGGGATGCATATTAATTTCTATGGTGAGTATTTCAAATCACCGGAGGCCTGGCACCTTTTTGTGGGGAGACCTGAAAATCGACTGGAACTTGGCTATTCTCTTGCTGACTCTGACATTATCAATGCATCCCTGGCCATCAATGCTTATTTTATGATGGGCAATAGCGAGTATATGCCAAAGGTCTTACCCCCTCCCTATGTAAAAAGTGATGCTAACTATTCCAACCTGCGAATTGCATATGACAGTCTGGCGAGCAACCCGGGTAGCAATATTTTTAGTAATAATCAAGCAGATTTATCTACAGGTAAAATGATAGCTTTCGGTGCCGGGTTAGGTCTCGGAATCAGGATTGCCATACCGAAAAAGCAGGAATGGCTGCTGGTGGAAGCCGGTGCCGATATTGGCTTTGACCTTTTACTGTCAAAAAATACACCGGAGTGTAACGCAGCAAATGTATCGGAAGTGGGTATCAATGGTTGGTACCTCCATGGACAAATGTATGCCGGAGTTGCAGCCAAAATAGGTATTCGAATACGTGATAGATCTCTGAAGATCTTTGAGGGAGGTGCTTGTGTATTAATTCAGGGCGCCGGATTTAATCCTACCTGGGGAGTTGGTACCTGGCGATTTTATTACCAATTATTGTTTTTAAAAGGTGAAGCTCAGGGCATTTTTAAATTTGGTCAACCTTGTAACCAGTTTACCAGTGGATTTGATCCGGATAAAATTCTTGAATCGATTTACCCCAGCCGTCCGGTCACCAATCTTGCAGAGGAAGTTGCCAATGATCTGGTTACCATCAACAGTGATTTTCGAATGGATTTTGTCCTGGCCGCGGATCGGAGAATTCCCCAGACACTCACCGATTTTGAATCCGGTAATACGGAATCCTTTAATGTTAGATTGGTCTCGGATATCCGCTTGGAAAATCAGAATGGAACATTAATTCCGGGGGATATTTTATACGATAATTATGGGCTTACTCTGGTGTTTCGGCCAAAGGAAATGCTGACTCCGGGTGATCGTCTTATCCTGCGTGTTCAATCCACAATTTTTGATGACAGGGGTATTTATTCGATCGACGGTAAAACATTTTCCATAGATACCAGCGTATATTACCGGGTTGATCCCAAAGGGGTTCTGGGTCTTCGCAGTGAAGATGTGGCTGTCAGTTATCCAATGATGAATCAGCAATATTTCCACAAGGATGAATATGATCAGATGATGATCAGTTTTGGAAAACCGCTGGTGCTGCAAAATATTTCATTGACAAGTACTTTACTTCGCGCTGAAAACGGACATTTTGAAGAAATCGACAATTCGGATCTGGAATTTAAAAGTAACGGATTGGTGCAAAATGTATTTGAATCCGTGGAAAATAATCGGAGGTATCGGTGGGTGATCCGGGCAGCTTCCGAAGGCGGAGAAATGGCTGATATTGCTATCATTGATTTTCAAACCAGTAATTATGCGCGATTTATTGACAAAGCAAAGACCGTTCGAATTTCTGACCTTTCCCTCACAACACTCGATGCAAGAGATTCTATCCTTCCACTCCAGGTTTCTGCGATCGAGCAACTTGAGTTTAACCAGGGAAACGTGATTACCAGTTTTGTTGGGGAAAAAAATATTGAAGAGGATCTGCTGGTTTCAAATATAGATCTGCTACCAGGTAAAATTCACTCGATGATCAGCGTGAATGAAGTGGTGGGCACGAGTTACTTTACCCGGTTTCAAAGCAGTTTTTCATACGATAGATCCTATGCTTATTACACGGAAGTCTATGATCATCATTTACCCTATGGTCTGCAAAATATCGCTACTTTTTGTTACGTAGATGATACACCGGAGGCCCAGGAACATGCTGATCCGGAAAATCAAATCCAATATTATGACATGTTTCCCTGGCAGGATCAATTACTATCCATGAACGGTGAACTGCTTCAGTACGATATCCTCCGTAGTTTTAACACTGATTATCTGAAGTTTCTCAAAGTGACACCTCGGGTACCGCAGTATTATGCCTATTGCGAACCATATTCGAAGGGTAATATTCCATATTATATTCCGGGAAAATATCAGATACGAATACGTTATTTCATTCCCGGCTTTGAAAAATATTCATCATCCAATTTAACCATTGATTTCAATCTTGTACCGTAGCCTAAAATTGCTGGCTTTTATTATTTTCCTGATTTTCAAAGCTGAAGCTCAGGGAGTAGATACTTTATTTAGTATTGCCCGCTTTGACAAGGAATCATTTAAAATTCGCTGGTCCTGTACCGATATAGATGTACTGAGAGCCGGAATAAATAAGGGATGGCAGGTACAATTATTCGAGGGCGATAAATTGCAACCGGCTCAGGTCGTGATGGTTCACGCCAGGCCACTGACAGACATTGGACGGTTTCTTTTTACCCCTGGTGATAGTGCTGTATTGGAGCTTTATGAAGAAATCAGATCCGGAACAACTTTTTTCGGGGACAAAAATCAATTCGATTGGTATCGATTTGCATTCTTATTTGGTCTGCAAGATAATTTTACTCTATCAAAGGAGATAGGTATGGCACATGAAGTGTTTGGATTGGATACCAGTTCACGCTATCGTGTAGAAGTTGAAGTTGTCGGAGGTGGGAATTATTATATAGCCTCTCAGGTGGTATCTTATCAGGATCCGGTTATTCTACCGGAACCCGAGGCACCTCATTTTACGTGTCAGGACAACCGAATCGGTATGACCGCCATTTTGTCCGGATCAGCTGGACATTATTCATCTTATTATTTGGAGAAGATGCTTTTTGGAGTAGATTCTTTTGTTCAGGTGAACGAATTTCCGCTTGTGGTGAATCATGCTTATGGTCATCCCATGATTAATTTTATTGATTCAATTAGCCAGTCAGGACCCGTACAATACAGGTTGGGGGGCAAAGATATGTGGGGCGATTACGGACCCTACTGCGATCCGGTAAAAGTAGAACCATGTCATCTCCAATATTTACCTCCGCATCCATTTTTAATCAAAGAAACAGAAGATGGTGGAGAGCTTCATTTGCAATGGGATATTCCTGACACTTTGCGGCATTTGTTGGAGGGATTTAATATTTACCGGTCAGATGATAAATTTGGAGAGTATATTTTAATTGACGATGGATTCATTGCACCGGATATTTTTAATTATATCGATACCAGACCATTAAAAGTTGGCTACTATCAGATTAGAGCTAAATATAAAGGAGAAATTTTCCGCAATTCTCTGACGGTTCCAGGTATTTTACTGGATGTGGTTCCTCCTTCTATTCCGGAAAATCTCAAAGCTGAATTGGACACTGGTCAGATGATAGTAACCATCACCTGGGACCCAGTGACTGATGCTGACCTCAAGGGATACCGGGTCTCATTTGCTCATCAAAGTCATGGACCAAAATATCTATTGAATAATCGGGAGATCAGTCAGACAATCATCAGAGACACCTTAATTCGACAAGGTCTGCATCAGGAAATTTATTATTGGGTGACATCTCGTGATTTTAGCCAGAATGAATCTTTTTATAGCGATAGTTTCCGGATCGAATTACCGGATCGATTTCCGCCAGCAGCACCGAGGATTACCCATGTGCAGCCTGGGTATGCTTTTATATCGATTTTTTATGATCGCTCAGCGTCATCTGATGTACAGCAACATATTTTACAAAGGCGTGTAAAGGCGGATCCGCTCAACGTAACCGGGTGGGAAGAAATTCCGCTAGTTCCGATGGATTGGAATAATGTTTATGTAGACAGCAGTCTTTCGGTTTACGACACGTTTGAGTACCGGATATTGGCTGTTGATAATAATAGGCTTGTTTCCGGGTCGAATATCCGGCGGGGAAGTGTGCTGGAACCAACTTTTTTACCGGATTTTGAATATACCAGGGCAGAAAATCTTGATACATCGCTCGTAATTTATTTTGACTATCAGGATCAATATGGTCCGGTGGCATTTCGACTGATGGGAGGTGAAAACCAGACTCAGATGCAAACCATTTCTTTGTTGAATGGTGGTGATATTGCGCTCCAGAAAGGCATTCAAAAAATCGGATCCACTGATGTCTATACCCTCTATCGGTATCAGCTAAAAAACAGCCAAAATACCTGGCGATATTTTAAGATACGGGCGATATCGGAGAATGGGAAAGTGTCACCTTTTTCACCGGTTTTTACCTTCTGATGAAAAGGGGATTTACATATTATCTAACATTCCCCATTACGGTCGTTTTTTGTTTTCTGGCAGTTAATTTATTAGTGGCGCAGGATCTTAGCCAAACGGTGAGTACTCTAAAGGATCGATTGGGAAATCAGCCTATCTCATTATCCGGTAATTTATCAGGAAGTGCCCAATTTAATGCAATAAGTGGAATGTTGAGGCGAAGAGATCCTTTGAACATGAATCTTTTTGGTCAACTGAATTTAAATGTAATGGGTATCAGTGCACCGGTGTCAATTTCCGTGGCCGATGGAAATGCAACCTACAGTTTACCCTCGTATTCTTTTGTCGGAATAAGTCCTTCCTACAAGTGGGCCAGGTTGCATTTATTCCGCAGAAGTATGCAGTTCTCTAATTATACCTTAAGTGATCACGGTTTTAATGGAGTTGGTTTTGAAATATCTCCTGGCAAGTTTCGGGCCATGGGTATGCTCGGCACTTTACGTAAAGCCAGGTTGGAAGATTATGGATTTCGGCAGCAGTTGGATCCTTTTCATAAGAGGCTGGGCTATGCGCTGAAGGTAGGATACGAAAATCAGGACGATCATCTTTTTGCCACGGTATTTAAAGCCTCTGATGACGAGCATTCATTGAACATTCCAGATAGTTCAGGGGTTTCTCCCCAGGAAAATGTCGTGATAAGCGGGGAAGGTAAAAAGAGAATCTCCGAATTTCTGACCGTTGGTGGTGAGTATGCCTTTAGTGTAATCACACCCGATAAGCGGTTTGGTGACCGCAGGGCATTTGGATTTGAAAATATCATTTTACCGTTGATGCAATTCAATGCAACCAGTAAATCCAGTAGTGCCTATAATTTTATGGTCGATTTCAGTCCGGTGAAGACCTGGGTGGTGTCTCTTAAATATGAAAGGGTAAATCCGAATTTTATCTCGCTGGGAACTTTGCATTTTCGCAATGACTTTGAGAATGTCAGTATTGGATACCGGGGTACATTGGCTAAGCGAATTGCTATGTCCGGCAGGTTGGGTATAGAGCGCAATAACCTTGATGATCAGGAGATCGAAAATCGAAATCGTTTTATAGGAGCTTTCCAGGCTAATATTTCCATCTCTGATAGTTGGCAGAACAGTTTTTCATATAGTAATTTCCGGCAGACCACCCGGTTGATTGACAACAGCAATCCTTTCGAGCCAATTGATTCCATTTTTCTCGGTAGTGTTAATAATCAATTTGGCCTTAGCTCCAGTATGAAAATAAATCGGGCACATCGGGTGCTTTTTAATTTTTCACATCAGCGGGCTAACAGTATTGTAAATGACCAGATTACTCAGGCTACCTCCAAAGTAAATAATGTAACTGCTAATTATCATATCAACCCGGAAGCAGGTACGTTAAGTGCTGGTGTGTCCCTGCTTTGGAATGGATTAATCCAAGCTTCGGTCAGAACTTCGGTCATTACCCCGGTATTGCAGATTAATCATAAAATGTCAGAAAGGGTAACGAACTCTTTTTCTGTCAGCAATAATTTTACGAGGATTAACCGGAAAGGAAATGGCGGAATATTAAGAGGGACTCTTGGTAGTCAATTTCGAATTTCAAAGAAGCAACGACTTACTATGCAGCTTCAATACTTGAATCGATCCGGTGCTGCCGCCAACAATTTCACAGAATTTAATGGACAGGTGGGGTACAGCATGAGTTTTTAGAGAAAATCCGAGACTGGGTAATAATGTATTTTTTATCCCCAGTCTTTTCGCGTCAAAATAAATCCTCTTCAGGATCGTCCCTTTTTCTTTGCTTTTTGCATCGGGTTAGCACCCGGATCAACCTTATGTTTTTTAAACACCTGAAAGCGGCTGGGCATTTCGATTTCCGGCCAATTATTATTGGCTTTGTTTATATCGGCGGTTTCTTTATAGGGGTCAATACGAATCGCGGTTACTTCCTTGTCTTTGATGAAGACTTTGGTGAATTCATGTTCATTTTGCCGCCAGATTTCCACCGGAATTCTTTGGATTTCTTTAGTGCCGTCAGTAAAGGTCCATTCGATAATCACCGGCATGACAAGACCTCCCTGATTACTGAAATGCAGCTCATAATAGTTTTGATCACCAAACAATTCCTTCTTTTCTTTATCGGAGTAAGTCGCGTCGTACAGTTGTACTTTAATCTCTGAAACGGAGTCGGCGGTGTTCCAGGGTTGATAACCGGTGTAGAAATCGCGTAAAGTAGAGTCTTCCTCTACCTTGAATTTCATTCCGGATTCCCGATTTCGCATACGACTTATATTGTCAGCCGGTGGTGTCTGGACGTTCCTCTGGGTAAACACACTTGTTGGCGGATCATTTTCCAAATCAACTTTGTACCACACCACACTATCAAGGGAGATATCGACGGCATCGATGGTATAAAACCAACCTCTCCAAAACCAATCCAGATCAACGCCACTGGCATCTTCCATGGTGCGAAAAAAATCAGCCGGTGTCGGATGCTTAAATGCCCACCTCCGGCAGTACTCCTTAAAAGCAAAATCGAATAATTCGCGTCCCATGATCGTCTCCCTCAAAATATTGAGTGCTGAAGCCGGTTTCCGGTAGGAATTGGCGAAGAAATCGACAATATTATCACTATTGGTCATTATCGGTTCGAGCTGATTTTTTGGCAGGCTCATGTAATCAACTATCTGTTCGGCCGGACCAAACCAGGATTCATAGTTGAGATCAAATTCTGATTCCGCCAGGTATTGCACAAAGCTATTGAGACCTTCATCAAACCAGCTCCATTGACGCTCGTCACTATTGATAATCATAGGAAAGTAGTTATGGCCGATCTCATGTATAATCGTCGAAATAGCTCCGATTTTTGTCGCCTCACTATAGGTGCCATCTTCTTCGGCTCTTCCCGGGTTGAAACATATCATGGGATACTCCATACCACTGGCAGCTTCTACAGAGATGGCGGTTGGATAAGGGTACGGAATAGAGTATTTGGAGTGAGAGGTCAGCGTATGATCAATAGCCTTGGTGGAATACCTTCGGTAGATGGGATAAGCCTCTTTTCCATAATAACTCATGCACATCGATTTCTTACCTTCACTATTCACATGCCTCATCGCATCCCAGACAAACTTTCGACTGGCAGTCCAGGCAAAATCCCTGACGTTTTCTGCCTGGTAAATCCAGGTTTGTTCATTCGATGATTTTCTTGACTTTTCCGTTTTAAGCGCCTCTTCCAGCGTCACAATTTCAATTGGTTCAGTGGCTTCCTCTGATTTTTTCCAGCGTTGAAACTGCTCAGTCGACAGGACCGTTTCATAGTTCAGGCATTCTCCGGTTGCTCCCACAATGTGGTCATCCGGTACCGTGATCTTCACCAGAAAATTACCAAAGGTCAGGGCAAATTCTCCCCGGCCAGTAAACTGTTTATTCTGCCAGCCTTCAAAATCACTATAGACGCAAAGTCTTGGATACCATTGAGCAATGGTAAATAGATCATTGCCGTCCTTTGGAAAGAATTCGTATCCACCCCGGGCCAGGTTTCTAGCCTGACTTCCTTCACCAAGAGAACCTGCATCAATGCGATCGATCAGGAAGTAATTCCAGCGCACCTTAAAAGAAAAGTTGTTCCCCGGTAAAAGAGGTGTCGGAAGATCAACCCGCATCATTGTTTGATTGATCGTATATTTCAGGGGTTCATCATTAGTGCCCAGGACTTCTTCGATATTGACACCATACTTTGTCCGTTCCCTCCAGGTTTCCAACCGTCGGAGATCCGACTCACTCATAATGGATTTAATGCTGCTGGGATCGAAATACTGATTATCATTGGTGGTGGAATGTTGGTTCTCATCGAGCTGCAACCATAAGTAATGCAGCGTATTGGGAGACTGATTATAGTAGGTGATTATTTCACTACCAAAAAGTCGACGGTTTTCGACATCCAGTCGACATTCGATCTGGTAGTCACATCGCTGCTGCCAATAGTCTGGTCCCGGTGCACCATCCATCCCGCGGTAAGGGTTTGGGTCTGGCAACAGATCGGTGATTTGTTCAAATTTATTTCCGTGATTGGATAGTTGGGCATAGTTTGGCACTGAGCTTGCCAGTAGGCAGCAGATGAATACCAAATTCACTGGAGATTTGTGACCGAACATAAAAGGATATTTTGAAGTTGCAACCAATAGATTATTTCAACTGATTTCAACTAAAAATACCAGTTTGGAGGCATATTCAAGGATAGAATTAGACAAATGGCGGGATAGAATCGATAGCTTGCTTGTCTTCAGAGGGGAAAAGCGCAGATCGAAGTTGACAATAATTCAATGTATGATTAATTCGATGAGAGCAAGCTCTATCATTAGTAGCCTTATGATATTGAAAATCAGTTAGTTGTGATAATAATACCGATTGAGTAAAAAAGATTGATTGAAAAAAGCATTTTTTTTACTTTGTCGTGTATTATAATATGTTGGAAACTCTATTTTAGCACCAGATTTAATCAAATCCTCGATTTGCAGATATGAGTAATAATAAGCCCAGAGTCATCAAAGACTACGAAAAACTGGATTCGAACCTTCAGGAACAAATAAAACTGGAATATCCCCTGGGTTTTAGTCGCCATCTGATTTATTTTACCAATAAAGATGGTCTGAAAGTAAGTGCACTCCCATTTGAGACGGACGACAAATATTATTTAGTCCGGATGACCATACCTCAGGCCAAACAGATCATTGAAAATGATGATGACTATGATGATGAAGGCATCCTGAAAGATGATGTCAAAGTCGAATACGAGGACAAATATGCGGGGACTGAAGAGGAATTAGACCTTGGGGCCGATGATGTTGATGATGGAATAGAAGATGACGGTTTCGATGATGACTTTGATGAGTCAGAAGAAGAATCTTCAGGAGAAGATGAAGATTAAATCTCCTAAATCTCTCACACGGAGAAGGTTCTTGAGGTGCTAGCTGCTAATCTTTCGTGACCCAGTAGAGAGGATTTTATTGGATTGGAGTCGGAGACGAAATTCAGATCTGGAGAGTGGTACTAACCTGCCAAAACCCAGAAATGAGTGAATACCTCTCTGATCTGTTCCGGTGTTGTGACAGCCAAACAGGAATGCTATTAGTATGTCCTGAATAAGAAAATGGGGAAACATTACCCTTTAGTTCAGGCCGCAGCCAGCTTCTCAAAGTTAGCA
>JBGTCB010000597.1:0-2421 GCA_041748995.1 Saprospiraceae bacterium
TTACATTTGGTGTAAATATTCTGAATTTTTTATATAGGAGTTTTGCACCGAATGTATTTAACGGGCAAAAAGTCTCGAACTTGCCTGAGATCTCGTCATAGAATGGACCAGCCTTCTTTTGAGCAAAAATGACGACAGGAAGGTACTTTTGGTGATATACGATCTGATTCCGGATAAAGGAGGCGGTGAAGGGCAAACACCATCTCATCAAGTGAACTACCTTATTCATTTGAAACTATATTTCCAGTCTAATCTTATGTTTCCTTAATCTTTATGAGAGCAAAAGTCGGATGTACTTCATTTTACATAGTCCGATACATGATTTCCCAGACATGGTTGATCAAAGAAACAAAACCGCCTACAGTTGCAGCAACAAATCCACTATTTTAACAAAATAGCGGGATTGGTGATGATGAGCAGGCAGAAAAGCCTGGCCAGAGTTTGTCGTGGGGAAGCCGAATCTAATATCAGATACTTAAGAAATCGTTCACTAAATTACAGTACCCTGGCACTATTTTTCAGTAAATCATTAAGTACAATATAAAGATAAGGTTTTCGGTTTTTTTTACAATAGATTTTTTCTATAAAGTCAAACCAACTGATCTCAGCCAGTATTGAAGTGAAGCTAATTTAAGGAAGTTCTTGGCGTTTTCATTTTGCAGTTTTAAAAAGCAGTTTATACCAATGCCTGTATCCTTGAAAAGCCAATCCATATCTTTCTGGATGAGCTCGAAGCCATAATCTTGTTGAAAATTTAATTGGCTGGATTTACTTATTGTTTTCTTATAAGTGAAATACTCAAAAAGCAGCATGGGCAGTCTCCAATTTTCAAGAAGATACCTTGGCCTGTAGCCATGGGTGCTAATGATATTGGCTAGTTGAGGATTCCTGCTAATAATTTTGCTATATATTTTGTGAATTATAAGATTGTTAACCAAACTCTTTTTCATCGAAAAGTTATAGACCCACGGATAAGGTGTTGTCAGAAGGCAAGTAATAAAATCAAGGTCAAAAAAAGGATGGAGATTAACCTTCCAGGGACGTTGAATCTTAATTTCCTTTCGAAAGTATTTTCGCGCACCGACCATCAATAAGTATTGGAAAAACTTCTCGTTTAAGGGAAGATCATTATTTACATAAGGATGACTTCGAATCATTTCTATCATCTCCTCCTCAAGGGAGTGATTGGTAAAAATCCATTTCGCCTCGCTTTCCTTACTCTGAAAGAGAATCTTTCTGACTGAATCAACAAGATTTTGAGCTGTCAAAAGTGAAATGATATTCTTATCAATAAAAAGACCGCGACTAGATGGGGTTTTAATTAACTCACTACCGAATAATCCAGTGAGGATTGATGTTTTGTCCTTTAAGTAATTTGCGTAGACGTAAGCGATGTTGGCATGGGTAACTTCAGCTAATCCATCACTTAATTTAACTACGAGTTTTGCATATTGTTCAAAGGTGTTTCGATAGGAATTTTCCAAATAAATTGGAGAATAATTCAAATGCAGTTGATCGGCAATTAGTGTAGGTATTCTTAAGTCCCAGCTACCCTTTCTACCATAACTAAAGAATTGATAGTCTTGTGCACGAGCATCCATCATCGCAAGGATTGAGCGGGAATCAAATCCACCTGTTAGTGCCACAGCGGTCTGATCCGAGCCCCTATCATATTGATCAATTACTGTAGATAAGACCTCCGCAAGTTGTGTGGCTCCTTCTTCCCGTCCCATTTTTGGACCGGTGGTATCGAAATAAGTAAAAGAGTTAAAAAGCAGGTGATGGGAGATACCCTGAGGTGAAGCTTCCAACAATGTTCCAGCCGGTAATTCTCGCACCCCGTCAATAAAAGTGTGATCATCAAGAATGTAATCAAATAAATACAAATCTAGCACGGATCTATAATCCAGTTGAAGGGTTGGCCATCCATTTTGAGACAGGCAAGTTACCATTGCTTGCAATGATGAGGAGATCACCATTTTTCCACCATAGAAAATAAAATAAAGACTATGGAGATTAAGCGGATCCGTAAAAATGTTTAGTTTCTTCTTTTCCTTGTCGAATATGACAATGATAAAAGATCCCTTTAACCGACTGTAAAAGCTTTCATTTCTATTTAGATACAATCTGGCTAATTCTACTGGCCCGATTTCCCCTTTAAAATTGGGATCCGTATCTTCCGTCTTAGCATAGCAGGTACCGAAAACTAATACGCCAACCTTCGTATCTTCGAATGCAGGGCTATTTTGACTTTCACGACAAAGCACAATGAATTTCATCTGCTGCCAATCTAGTTCCAGTTTGTGGAAGTTGATGAGATTCTCCTCTCCGGTCAAATAATTAAAGGGATCAAACGGTAGATCGGGAACACTGCCATTGATGTTAAATATGCCAAAGAAGTCAAACATGTTTGAAGATCTT
>JBGTCB010000598.1:0-9382 GCA_041748995.1 Saprospiraceae bacterium
TAGCTCAGCAATATGATTCGTTTGTATATGACTTAAATAAAACGGGTGAATTCTTACCCCTGATTTTTCTGAAAGAGCAGGGCACGAATTATCCCGAAAATCCATCATTTGGATTAAATACCTATGTTGGAAGTTTCAATCAATCTGCCGGAGAAGCCATCAATATATTACCATCTCTCGTCAGTGCCACTTTGGTAGGCATTGACAAAAGTTCTCAGGATGGTCATAATTGGATACTTTATAGTCAGGACTTTTTCAATCATAAGAATGGTGAAAACATTTATTTAAATAATGTCGGCGCCCGAAGCGGAAACGATTGGTGGTATGATATGATGCCCAATGTCTATTTTTATCAACTATATGATTTATACGGAGACGTTGGTGAGGCAGAATTTCAATTCGGTAGCGTAGCCGACCGGATGTTGGGTGCCGTCAAACAAATGGGCGGAAGTGACACACCCTGGCAAAGGCCTTCGATGAATTATCGTGCATGGGATTTTGTCAATGGCAAACCTCTTGCAAGTGGTGTTATTGAACCGGAAGCGGCGGGTGCTTTTGCCTGGTTGTTATATCATGCCTATAAGGAGACGGGTGAAAAGGAATATTTGAAGGGTGCCGAATGGAGTCTTGAGTTTTTAACCAATCTTGGGGTCAATCCCTCCTATGAACTTCAGCTGCCCTACGGAGCCTATGTTGCTGCTAAAATAAACGCAGAAGTTGGTACTAATTACGACATCGAAAAATTAATCTTCTGGATTTTTAATAGAGGTCCCTTAAGAGGATGGGGTACCATCGTAGGTAATTGGGGTGGTTTGGATGTCTCAGGCCTGGTTGGAGAGGCCAATGATCAGGGAAATGATTATGCTTTTCAATTAAACGGTCTTCAGCATGCGGCAGCTCTGGTCCCGATGGTACGTTACGACAAGCGTTTTGCTAAAGCAATTGCTAAATGGTTGTTAAATCTCGCAAATGCCACTCGTTTAATGTATCCTGGTTTTCTACCGGCCAACATGCAAGACGCGTCCGATTGGTCGTCGGTTTATGATCCTGATGGTGTCATCGGATATGAGGCATTGCGGGAAAAATTAAATGGATTAAGTCCGGTTTCTACCGGTGATGCTTTAAAGGGTCAATGGGCTGCAACTAATTTGTCTTTATATAGTAGTTCGTCAATTGGTTATCTCGGTAGTCTGATCACAAAAACAAATGTGGAGATGATTCTGCAAATTGATCTGTTAAAAACAGATTTTTTTAGTGAAAAGTCATTTCCTTCTTTTTTATTGTTTAATCCATTCTCGGAGTCCAGGGTTGTCCAGCTATCGGTTGGATCATCTCCGGTGGATATTTACGATGCTATTTCGGAAGATTTTATTCTAATGAGCGTCAGTGGTGAGATCGAAATTTCGATGCCGGGAGATGCCGTTTTATCGTTGGTCTATGTACCCGCTGGGAGTCAGCTGAGCACTTTAAATAATAAACTGTTGGCTGATGCGACAGTCATTGATTATAATCAGACAAAAGTGGCTTATAACAGACCTCCAAGAATTCAGGCTTTTGCTGCTGATAATATTGTTGTAGTACCCGGAGATACAATCAATTTATATACCAAAGCATTGGATCTGGAAAGCAAAGACCTCCTCTACAAATATCACACGGAAGGAGGTCAATTATCTGGTGATGGACCCAACAGGAAATGGATTTTACCCAAAGAGATCGGTGTTTACCCTATTCAGGTCACGGTAACTGATCAGGCAGGTCAGGCAGATTCGGCCAACTTGCAAATTCAGGTGGTGGCAGAGATCAATTTTGCTCCCCAAATCATTGACATTGTCACCGACGAGCTATTTACCACACCGGAGACCAGCATTCAATTAACTTGCCTTGCTTCTGACGCGAATGGTGATGCGCTGGAATATAGCTGGTCAGCCGATGCGGGTGAGCTTATTGACAGCTTAAACACGGCAACCTGGAAAAGTCCGGCCCAGACTGGAATCTACCAAATTAAGGTCGTAGTGACCGATGAAGCAGGCGCCAGCGCTGAGCAATCAATATCTATATTGGTATTTGACTATGTGAAGCCGGATACCGCGAATCTGATTGCATACTATCCCTTTGACAGCCATGCCGATGACATAAGTGGCAATGAGTTACATGGTGTGGTGCAGGGTGCCAGGTTAACCGCCGATCGCAATGGTAATCCTTCAGGCGCGTATTTTTTTGATGGCATCAACGATCATGTATCCGTGCCCAATACCGATATCTTGAATTTTACTAAGGGAATTACTTTGAGTCTTTGGGTGGAACCACATCAGTTGCCGGACAAAGAGACATTTATCATATCGCACGGCAGTTGGCAAAATCGTTTCAAACTCTCGATTATTCCAGATAAAAACCTGCGATGGACATTAAAGAACTCCCAGGGACAAGTGCAGGATCTTGACTCAGAAACAAAGCTGGAAATTGATCGGCCATACTATGTGACAGCCACCTATGACGGTCATTTTATGTCCATTTATATCGATGGCAAATTGGAGTCATTCGCTCCCATGACCGGAGACATCAATAAAACTACATTTGATTTGGAGATAGCCCAGATCTTACCGGAGGATCAAGCCTACAATTTTGGAGGTGTTCTGGATGAAATAAGCATATATGATTATGCGCTTGCTCCCGATACTATTTTACATGTTTATGAAAATCTTACTACAAGTACAATCAAAACTAATTTTTCAACAGAGTTCATCAATATTTATCCAAATCCTGCAGATGAAAAATTATTCATTGATGTTTATCCAACCGGAGGTGCTAATTTTCATTTGGGCATATTCAATCAACAGGGTCAAATTCAACAGTTCAAAGATTACCGGAATGTAACGTTGGTCGATATTGATGTGCATGGCTTTACCCCTGGACTTTATTATATAGTTATCCAAACCAAAGAAGATTATTTTATTAAAAAATTTGTAAAAAAATGACTGATAAAAATGACTGATCATTTTTTGAAAGGTGCCCAAAATTGAAATCACAGAAATATAAATACTTAACCATTTAAAAATTTATGAGATGAAATTAATTTACAATCTATTGTTGCCACTTCTTGTGCTTTGCATGACCACTGTCATAGCATTTAGCCAGGACACGGTGGCACACTATACTTTTGACGGCAACGCGCTGGATCAATCGGGCTTTGGAAACGATGCCCTGATTTGTGGAGCCTTACTTACCCAGGATCGCTTTGGTGTCGCCAACAGGGCTTTTGCCTTTGATGGTGTGCAGAGCTTCCTTCAGGCAGCCAATGCAGATCAACTGCAGACGCCCACGACCTCGGTAAGTTTTTGGATTAAAGTGGCTGAATTACCCGCTCAGGGCGAGGTTTTTATTCTCAGCCATGGGGGCTGGCAGGAGCGTTGGAAAATATCCCTTCCTGGTCATGGTAAGCCGGTGTGGTCAACGAAACGTGAAAATGGCAACTCTGATATGGATTCTGGAGATAGCACGAATGCCCTTAAAATTGGAGAATGGGCACATGTGGTAACCGTACACGACGGTACCAAAAATCTGATCTATCTCAATGGTACCCTGGCTGCAGAAAAGGACGTTGTGGGTGATTTAAATACCACCATACATCCATTAGGCATGGGCTATGATCCCATCGGAGGATCACTCTTTTTCAAAGGGTCCTTAGATGAAGTGATGATTTTTGGAGGTGCGTTGAGTGCTCAGCAGATTTCCGACCTTTATGACGATCAAAATACCGCAACCACTATTGAGGAGGGACTTGTTGCCTCTTATGCATTTAGTGGAAACCTGTCTGATGGATCTGTTTTTTCAAATCATGGAAGAGGTGTGGATTTAACTCCAACCACCGATCGTTTTGGATTCGGTGCGAGCGCTTATAGCTTTAACGGGACTAGTTCGCAAATAACCATCTCAAATTCTGCCCAATTAAATTCAGATGCAACCACGGTCAGTTTTTGGATCAATGCACGTACTCTTCCCGGGCAAGGTGAGACTTATGTGGCTTCGTTTGGTGGCTGGCAGGAACGTTGGAAAATAAGTCTGCCGGCTCATGGCAAATTGGTTTGGTCAACGAACGGTGAAACTGGCAACTCCGATGTAGACGCTGGTGATAGCACCAATGCGTTAGTTCCGGGCCTTTGGACGCACGCAGTGATGGTACATGATGGTGCCAAGGATAAAATCTTCCTAAATGGAGTGTTGGTCAATGAGAGAGATGCCATAGGCAACCTTAATTCCACTATCCACCCATTTGGCCTCGGTTACAATCCGGTAGACGGTGGCAATTATTTTGATGGCAGTTTAGATGAAGTTCAGGTATACAATTATGCGCTCAGTGATGCAGAAATCGCCGATCTTTACGCAGACCAGTCAATGTCGCCTGCTACCCCGGTTGAATTAGTTGCAGACTTCAGTTTTTCCGGGAATGCCGAGGATGCCACGCAGTTTGGCAATAACGGTATAGTCAACGGAGCTATTCCAACAACAGATCGATTTGGATATGGTAATAATGCCTATCAATTTTCGGGAGCTGAACATATTGATGTGCCCAATTCCATTCAGTATAATTCTGACTACACGTCTGTTGGCTTCTGGGTAAATGTGGACACTCTCCCTGCTCAGGGTGAAATTTATCTGATGTCGTTCGGAGGATGGCAGGAACGCTGGAAAATTTCACTTCCATCCCACGGCAAACCGGTTTGGTCAACGAAAGGTGAAAATGGCAACTCAGATATGGATTCCGGTGATGGTAATGAATTGCAGACAGGGGCCTGGACCTATTTAACCTTTGTACATGGTCAAACCCAGGATAAGATTTATGTCAACGGGTCTTTGGCTGCCAGCAAAGATGTGGGTGGGACGTTAAATACAACCCGGCATACTTTGGGGATTGGTTATAATCCAATTGATGGAGGTAATTACTTCATCGGGAAGATGGATGACATCCAAATTTATAATGTTGAGCTATCAGATCAGCAGATCGCCGATTTATATGAGGCCCAAAGCATACAGGAAATAATCACCGACAGCCTGGTAGCCTATTATCCATTTAGTGGAAATGCAAGGGACATTACCCCCTTCAACAACCATGCTTCAGGAAGTGCTTTGCCAGGTCCGGATCGATTTGGGAAAGTGAATCAGGCTTATAGTTTTAACGGAACGGACAGTGAGCTTACCGCCCAGAATTCAGTCCAATTAAACAGTCCAAAAACATCGGTCAGTTTCTGGATTAATGTAAAGGAGTTACCCGCCAGCGGCGAATCATATCTTCTGAGTTTTGGTGGATGGCAGGAACGCTGGAAAATATCCTTGCCTGGTCATGGTAAACCTGTTTGGTCAACGAACGGTGAAAATGGCAACTCGGATATGGATTCCGGAGATGGCAATGAGTTGCAGATTGGTACCTGGACTCACGTGGTTATGGTGCACGATAGTTTGGAAAATAAGATTTATTTCGATGGTGTATCTGTAGCCGAAAAAGAGGTGATTGGAGATTTAAATTCCACCGTGCACGATTTAGGAATAGGTTATAATATCGTAGATGGAGGAAGCTACTTTAATGGATTGCTGGATGAAATTCAAATTTACAATATTGCACTGTCCGATCAGCAAATAGCGGATCTTTATGCCGAGCAATCACAAGCACCTGATAGTACTGATACGGAGGCACCCAGTGCACCTTTAGATCTCATCGGTAATGTGAGTTTTACCACGGTATCACTGTCATGGCAACCTTCCACGGATAATGTTGCGGTAGCAGGTTACAATGTTTGGCAAGATTCAACAAAGATCCAGACAACCTCTGCGACAAACGCTATTGCTGCAGATCTCCAGGCGCTCACCACATTTACCTTCGCCGTAACTGCGGTCGATGAGTCTGGCAACGAATCTGCGGCTACTACCGTAGTAGTGACAACTGGGGTCGAAGAAGCCCCGGATACCATTCCACCCAGTACTCCCGGAAATCTGGAGGCAATGGCAGGTTCAAATTCGATCGGTCTTTCGTGGGATCCTTCTACCGACAATCAAGCTGTTGCCGGTTATATTGTCTACGTAGATGGTGTTCTTTACGATTCACTATCTGCTTCCGGCACATCCATTGTTATTACGGGCCTGGAGTCTGAAACCCTTTATACCTTCGAAGTTCAGGCATTTGATTTAGCAGGAAACTTATCGGAATTTGCAGAAATCACCATTAGTACAAGTGCCCCGGTTGATGCAGGCGAAGATGGTCTTGTGGCGCATTACCCATTTGAAGGAAATGCTGACGATGCCACTCCCTACTTAAATCACGGAGTGATAGCTGGTGATGTACTGTTTGAAGAAGTACCCGATCGGGGCGGCATGGCTATTAAATTTGATGGCGATCAGGATTCGGTGCTGGCCCCTAATGCGGTGCAATTAAATTCTGATTATACCACCGTTAGTTTTTGGGTCAGAGTTGATGACCAAAATTTGCAAGATGCAGAAGCATATATATTGGATTTTGGCCATTGGGATCAACGCTGGAAAGTCTCTCTTCCTCAACATCTCAAGATCGTTTGGACTACCAATAGCAAGAATGCCCAATTTGACAATGCAATTTCTAATATGGATACCAGAGATGGCAATGAGCTGATCAAAGGATTTTGGTGGTACATTACGATGGTTCATGATGGAGTCGATGATATCATTTATTTGGATGGCAATGAAGTGAATAGACAACCGGCTCCCGGTACTTTGAATAGCACTGGAAGGGAACTTGGTATGGGGAGTAATCCTGTTGAAGGAGGTCAATATTTTAATGGAGCCCTGGATGAGCTAAAAATCTACAACAGAGCCTTGACCGGAGATGAGGTAAAAAAACTATTTACCTCGGGAACCACCGGATTAAAAGACCTGGTTGGCAAACTTGACGGCCTGGTTGAACTTCTGTATCCGAATCCAACCTCATCCGAAGTGATTGTCAACCATCAATTTAAAGGTGATCAGCCACTTCTGGTTCGGGTATTTGATCTTTCGGGAAGGCAAATGGATGCCGTGAAATTCAATGCGATCGATTTGACAAGCAAACAGATAAGAGTCGATGTTGCTAATTACCCAAGCGGATTATATTCATTAAATTTTGTCCTTGGCGGCCAGAATCTGGGTGCCGTTCCATTTATGAAAAAATAATTGCTTTTTTTGCGCATAGTACATTGCTTTTTTTTGGCGGATGTGCTATGCGCTTTTTCTCTTCCGATTTGACATCATTTCAAGTAATGAACTATTCATTACTGGCTGTTTTCATTTAAAGTATTAGCATGGCAGATTTGGCAAGGCGTCTATTGCAAAATCCGATATTATCGCCCCTGGATATTTTACCAAGTGAATCCGGTATGGAAGTGGCCTGTGTAATGAATCCCGGAGCATTTAAATACAATAATAAAATTTGGCTGATCGTTCGGGTTGCCGAACGGCCACGAGAATTGGATAACCATACATTGATACCCATGCTTGACGCAGAAGATAAAGTAAGTGTGGTTTCATATCAAAAGAATGATCCTAAAATTGATAGTAGTGATGCCAGGTATGTGGTTTATGATAAAATTTATTATTTGTCGACACTCTCACATTTAGTTTTGTTATGTAGTGATGATGGAATTCAATTTTATGAACCGGCTGGCTATACTACCAGAATATTTGGGAAAGGCCATTTGGAATCTTTTGGTATAGAGGATTGCCGGGTGGTGGAGATGGAAGATTCTTTTTTCTTAACCTACACTCAGGTGTCATCCAATGGAGTAGGTATTGGTCTCATGTCAACAAAAGATTGGAAATCAATAAATCGTTTAGGGATGGTATTCCTCCCGGCCAATAAGGACTGCGCTATTTTTGGTGAGAAAATCAATGAATTATATTATTGTTTTAATAGACCCTCCAGTATGTTGTTCGGAGGCAATTATATTTGGCTGTCGTCTTCACCGGATATGATTCATTGGGGCCAGCATCATTGTTTGATAAAATCCAGGCCTGGCAGGTGGGATAGTGAGCGGGTAGGTGCCGGAGCCTCACCAATCAGGACAGAGAAAGGGTGGCTAACCATTTATCATGGCGCTGACCGTAGTCATCGCTATTGTCTGGGAGCTCTATTACTTGATCTCGAAGATCCCCGGATCATAATTGCCAGATCCACAGAACCAATTATGGAGCCGGTGATGGATTATGAGCAAGCAGGATTTTTCAGTAATGTTATTTTTACCAATGGGCATTTGGTTGATGGAGATCAGATAACCATGTATTATGGTGCATCCGACACCGTTATTTGTATGGCCACTTTTTCGATTGAGGAGATTTTACAAAATTTAGGTTAGTATAACTTCGTGCAAAACTACCCTTTATTATAAGACCTAGATGTATTTGATTTATGAATAATAATTTGATAGTTCGCTTGCTAAATAATTAGGAATATTTCATTTTCATATGCAATTATTGATTTGCCTACAGTGATAGAAGTTGGTAGAAATTATATCTGGATAGCAAAGTCTTCAGCTTGATACATGGAATGGCTAGTGCTTCGAGTTATAAAATACTCACGGGGAACTTTCCAAAACAGTACAAGATATTGATTTGAGAAATTAATTCGCAAAACGAGGCGCGAGATTTTTTCTTAGCGAAAGCCCATGGGAACTAAAAAATATTTCATATTTTCAGATAGACTCTACATAACAATGGCTGACCACGTCATACCTCTCATTTAGGACTGTACTCTGGTAGCTATTTTGACGGTATCGGTATCTAGCCCTAGTAGTTTACAAAAGTCTTTGTGCTCCAAAACCCTGATAACCTAACATAAGTATTTCCACTGCTAGCGAGAGTTTTTGCGTATGTACTCGAAAAATAGAATACATCAGGACTTGGCACTCGATCGATGAAGTAACCTTGATAGTAAATATTAGGACAATAACCACAACTTACATTGCTTCGACGAAAGGTAAATACACATTCAGTCTCACCGGTAGAAGACACACCAGTGTCTTCTATACTACGAGTTGAAGCGTCATTGGTGAAGTAGGTAGTAGGTGAGGGAGAATTTCTTTGGTAACTCATTTCATCAATGTAAGATGCTGATATCAGATGACGAATTCCATAAATCGGAGGAGGTGCTGACCTACTCGTTGAACTCTTGTATTTCTTTAGCAATTCAGTTGCCCAAATTTTTGTCTCTTGATCCAACTGATCAAAAGTCACTCCTATCACAGGAACTTGGACTGCTTGCTCAATTGTATTGGTATCAGTGATGTCTGACGATCTATCAAAATCCTTCGAGCATGAAAAGGCAAAAATGACGATCAATAACAATAATGAGTTTTTCAGATTCTTCATTTTAATAGATTTTAAAGAA
>JBGTCB010000599.1:0-2347 GCA_041748995.1 Saprospiraceae bacterium
AACTTAAACCAGGTAAAAAGCCGTTGGACTTCATCATCCAGAAAGTGACCAATTTTTTCCAGCACCGTCACGGTATCCGAGACCTCTTTTGGGTACTGTCCGAGATCCAGCAGTTCTTCAAAAAGCTCGTCAACATTGGTAAGGTTAAAATTTCCCGCCAGGACAAGATTTCGGTTTATCCAGTTATTCTGTCTCAAAAAAGGGTGACAGGTCTCGATGCTGTTGGCTCCATGGGTACCATATCGCAGGTGTCCCAATAGCAATTCACCGGTAAAAGGTTTATTTTCTTTCATCCAGGCTGCATCATGCATCTGTTCCGGAGTGACATCCTTAAAGTACTGCGATACATCAAGGAACAGATCGCGTAGGGATTGCTGACTATTGTTTCGTTTCCTGCTGATATACCGGGATCCTGGTTTTGGGTCCAGTTTTATATTCGCTATTCCTGCACCATCCTGACCCCGGTTGCGCATCTTTTGCAAGATGAGTTGCATTTTTTTCAGACCATAGAGAGGCGTTCCATATTTTTGCTCATAATATTCAAGAGGTTGAAGCAGGCGAATGAGAGCAATGCCACATTCATGTTTAATTTGATCACTCATGAAAGAAGGTTGAAATCAACTACAAAGTTAGTGTAAAAAAGGACCCTCACAAAGAACAACCTAAGTTGGTCTCATGTTCATTTATTACAGCAGTATTATATGGAATGCAGAGGAGGGATTATAAAAAGTATCCTAATTTTAATATTATAAAGTGAGAAAATAATGGCCCTTTTTAGTTTTTTTAAGGCACCAAGACATCAGAAATTCAAATATGTGCCCCGGTACTACGATGCACAAAAAGAGCGATTGGAAGAAATTCTCAAAAATGCAAAAGGAGAAGGTTCCTCGGAGACAGAGCAGATAAAATCAAGGATTTCGAGAAATTTTCGCAGTCGCGGATCTTCTGCGGGTAATCACCGAAGTCAGACCCGGCGTTCGAACATTTTATTGATCGCGATTATCATTATCTTATTTGCCTTGACGTATCTGATGCTTACTGTATATTTACCCGAATTTCTACAACAGATCGAAGGATAAACTATGGCTGATATTATTCAGCTTCTTCCTGATTCAATTGCTAACCAGATTGCTGCTGGAGAAGTCGTACAACGACCGGCATCCTTAGTCAAGGAATTAATGGAAAATGCGATTGATGCCGGGGCTACCCACATCAAACTGATCCTTAAAGATGCCGGTAAGCTGGCGGTGCAGGTGATCGATAACGGAGCAGGAATGAGCCCTACCGATGCACGTATGAGTTTTGAGCGTCATGCGACCTCGAAAATCAGCAAAGCCGAAGATCTTTTCGCCATTCGTACCCTGGGTTTTCGGGGAGAAGCACTGGCTTCGATAGCAGCCGTCGCCCAGGTTGACCTTAAAACGCGGTTGCATGGTCAGGAAGTGGGCACTCACCTGGTGATCGAAGGATCAAATGTTGTCAGACAGGAAGTCTGCGAAACACATGCCGGCACCAACATCCAAATAAAGAACCTTTTTTATAATATACCGGCACGAAGAAAGTTTCTAAAATCAAATACTGTCGAGTTTCGCCATATCCTGGATGAATTTCAGCGAATTGCCATCGCCCATCCGGAGACCTTTTTTGAAGTCTTTCATAACGGCACCGAAACATATCACTTACCTCCGGGTAGCTCAAGAAAGCGGATTGTCAACCTTTTCGGAAAAGGAATCAATGATAAGTTAGTACCCATCGAAGAAGAAACTGATTTATGCAAGATCAGTGGATTTATTGGTAAGCCGGATTCCGCTAAGAAAACCCGGGGTGAGCAGTTCTTCCTGATCAATGACCGCTTTGTTAAGAGTCCCTATCTTAATCATGCCGTTTTATTAGCTTATGAAAACCTGATTAGTCCGGGAAGCTATCCTTTCTACCTTTTGGCCATTGCCATTGATCCCGAGCGGATCGATATAAACGTACACCCGACTAAACAGGAAATAAAATTTGAAGATGAAAACCTGGCCTTTAGCATCATCCGGTCAGCCGTGCAGCACACATTAAGTCAGTATCATGTGGCTCCATCGATTGATTTTGATCAAAACCCGACCTTTTCATCTTCGTCAACACCTAATAATCCGGTCACAGGTAAAATTTTGATATCGTCCAGTTTTTCCAGGGGTCCGGTCACAGATAGTTGGGAACAATTGTACGGAGATCTGGAAAAAATCACTGTTGTAGCACCGGAAGATGAGCCGGTTCAATTAAATTTTACAGAAGACGATGATCGTAAAATACCAATCCAGATCCATCAAAGCTATATCATTTGTCAGATAAAGTCGGGCTTCAT
>JBGTCB010000600.1:0-5041 GCA_041748995.1 Saprospiraceae bacterium
CCGGTCCAGACTTTTACGGTACTCTGCGCGATCATATTGGGCCTGAGCTTCGAGCATTACTCTGATACAATCATTGATGCCCTGATCATTAAAAGTGGCATAATCGTGATAATTGCCTTGTGGGGGGTATTGGTGAGGCCAGGCGCCATTGTCTAATTGGGTGTCTAACATCATTTGCAGGGACTTTTCGATAGCCGCAGTCAGGAGCTGATCATCGATTATCTTATCCAGAGCCATCAGAAAACTAATGGCGCTCTGGGTTTGATTATCATCAAAGCTTACTTTTGGTTTAATCGCCTTATTAAAATGAATCTTATGATCCCAGCCTCCGAATTTATTCTGGCCTTTAATCAGTGCCTTTGCGGCATCCTGGGCTGCCTCAAGAAATTTCGGATTTTTCAAAACCCGGTAGGCACGCAGAAAGCTCATCCCTATCGCAGGTGTGCCGGGCGGCTGCACTTCAATGGTAAAATCATCGGTTTGTCCTTCTCCCCATTTTTCCTTCAGATCAATCGTATAGTGATAAACATACCCCCCCTCAATATTGATGGAATGAAAAAAGGCTATACCTGCGGTAAGACTCTTCTCTGCTTCGACAATTAAATCGGAAATATTTTTATCCCCAGATTGAGCTGTAGTGCTGCAGATATAAGCGAAGAGGAACGCTGTAAAACTGACAATTTTAATTAATTGCATAGTAATTCTTTTAATTCACACTTATTCGTCCTGGCAATTAAAATTGCCGGACACAAATAAGTCTATTGTCCAGACAACCGGATTGCTATTTTATCAGTCCCTTCCTCGAAAATATAAGCAGGAAAACGCAATTCTATTCTTTTTAATCCTTCAATTTTCCGATCTAATTTAAGTGGTGGCGGATCGAGTGAAATAACGGAAACAGTAATCTCCGGATGACTGAGATTTGTCAGTTTCAACTGCTTTCCATCCTGACTGAGCATTGCTCCATCTTTGGTAATCTGCACATCTGCAGTGGTCATCATATGCCAGGTCACAACTTTGGTCTTTTCCGGATCCATTTCCAGCTGATCTTCAATTAACAGTGAGGTAGGGCTATCCTTGGTGAATGTACGCTGGGCACTTTTTAAGTATCCGGTAAAAGTGGGAGTCATATCTATGGTAGCTTGCGGCTGATTGCCTTCTTTAAAATCTACGATCGACGCAAATCCGTCAACCACATGCAACGCGTTATTGACGCTTAGGGTGCTGTGCCCCAGGTTATGCTTGGTAAGCAGCGTCCAACGCTCGCAATCCTGGCAACGACCCCATAAATTAAATCCGGTTTGCTCCAGCTCGTGATAGCTTTGGTTACCCGGGTCTATCGACCAGCGCACCCCATCCAGTTCAAACACAAACGAACCGGCATCCATGTTACCGTGATTCACCTGACCCCATCCACCTTTACCCCCGAAATAATAGTTTCTCGAGTCGCCATCACCACCCCGAAAGATGACAATTGGATTGGTGCCCTCTCCTTTCCAGGCCAATGGCAAGGTTGAACTGGTTTTTTCCTTAAACTGAGATAACCAGACCAATCCCGGACCTGATATCCGGGATAATTTTCCCATCGAATCCGCCGGCATTAAAAATCGTTCTTTTTCGAAATAACTACTATTGCCCGTCTGGGTGGCAAACCAGGCCAACACGATATCGGCGGCTTCACCCCTCCGATCACCGCAATCAGCAAAATTATAATACCATCCGGATGGTGCATTGCATAATCTGCGAAAATCAGCACTCTCAATAAAAGCCGGATATTCAGCCAGGCCAAAATCCGTGTCAAAAGCGGTTGTCAGCATCGACGATGTCATTGCTGAAAAACTGGTTCCGTATCCCCAATAGGTCGAACCCTCCGGATAAACTCCGTCCGGACCATACTCAGCCATTGCATGGGGCATCCCTTCCAGAGCCCGGCTGATTGTCCTGGCTGCAAGTTCCGGATTGTCACCGGCAATCACCACCGATGCCGCGATCATACCACCATGACAAACCTGGTTCCAGTTGTTCGAGCCATTGATCCAGCCGACATTTCCCTTTTCATTATAACTGGGCTCGATGCCTTTTTTGATCAGATTTTCTTTGCACAGGGTTACGGTAGTCTTTGGTAAGTCCTGACCCACCCAGTCAACCGCCAAAGCCACAGCAAGGGCCATTTCTGCAACATCCAGATAATGCGAGGGATTCCAGTCACTGAAATTGCACACCGCCAATAACTCTTCGTTGATCCGATCCAGGATCTGCTTATCACCCTCCATGCTATATACCATGCCCATAATTCCCATACGATACAGCATTTCCCGGGATACACTCAACAAGCGCCGTCCGGTGACAATCCGCTCCAGGAGAGGTTCAGTAAGGATACGCTGGGCATTCAGTCGAATGGCCGCATAGTAATTCTTTACTTCCGGAACAGTCTGTATTTTTTCCTTTAATTGCTTTCTTAAATCTTTGGTTAAAATCAGCCGGGGTGCATCTTTTCTTAAATTTTTACCAAGGTAATCAACGGACATGGGGTTGTCCAATTTTGTTATTTCTCCGGAAGTTATTTGTGAAAAAAGCATTCCCGGAAGGGCATGAAACATAAAGACCACGCTCGCAGATAACAAGAGTTTTTGTAGACCGACTTTCATAAAATTAGTTTTTAAAAACAGAATACTTCGAATAAAAATCCGAGCTTATATTTTAATGACAGAAGCTCGAACTGTCTTTTTTTCTGAGTAGAGTTCAATCAAATACATGCCGGATGCCAGATCGGAAAGATCAACTAAATCACCTTCAAGTGGTTGTCTGAAAATTAATTTACCTGCGACATCACTTACACTTAAAATTGCTTCACCAATACCGCCTTTAAACCTCACAATGCCGTGAGTGGGATTGGGAAAAAACAAAAAAGTATTTAATCCCGGGTTGGAGTCCACGCCAATTCTGTCACAATCATTCAATATTTGACTGCGATTATTACACCCCTCTCTATTCTTTGAGATCGAATAAGTGTTTACGGGGTCTTTAAGGTAATTGCAAATACTTTCCACTCCACAACCTCTTAATAGAGGACAGGATATGATTGCAAGATCCCGGATACTCAGGTCGCTGATACTATCCAGGCCATTAAGGCTTTCCAGGGCATCGTTGTTGTATATCTGTAATAAACCGGAAATTGATTTTAGTGATTTGACTCCCGTTAAATCAGTCAGTGACCGGTTATTCACAATGTGGAAATATCCCTGGATGACCGATAAAGCGGAAAGCCCCGACAGACTTAATAACGATTGATTATTATCAATAATAAAATCACCCATAATCCGGTTAAGGGATTCCAGACCTGACAAATCCCTGAGAAAAGGATTTTCCTGGACAAATAAATTTCCCCGGATGACTCTCAATTTATTGAAGTTATCCAAAGAATTTAAAATAGTATTTCCGGTAATCACCAGGCTCCGGTCGATTTCAATAATATTTTCAAAGCCATTGAAATGGATCAGGTTACGGTTATTGGAAATAGACAGATCTCCACGAATAACCTGGAGACCTGCAAACGAGGTGATTCCCGCCAGAGATGGATTGTCTGAAATCCGAAGACTTTCACCCACAAAATTCAATGATTTTAGAGCTTCGGTAGATTTCAGGTTTTTATTGCCGGTAATTGTCAACCGCCCGTTAATACCGGTCAGGCCTTCAAGGCCGGTGAGATCCTTCAATTCCGTATTGTTCCGGATCTCCAGATATTGACCAATCTCAGTCAGTTGAGCCAGACCCCGCAAACCGGATATATTACCAGTCACATCCTCCTCTACGATGACAAAACCAGTGATTGCCCTACAGGTGGGAAAGTGAGCTTCAAAGGAATCTAATTTTGATTGTGATCTAAAAACAATACCCTCCGGAAGACAAACCTGGGCAGGTAGTCCCATGCTTGCAACAGTCAATATAAAAATGGTAGTCAGAAGGATCTTCATCATAGGGCACCTTTATTTACCTCTGAATGAGTAAAAATTTAATAAGATGCAAGCCAGACGAGGCTGGAGGAAGGAAGATAGCCGTATCTATCTTGACTGACCCGTCTGCCAAGGCTTGCCGGGCAGGCCTGTCTGCCAAGGCTTGCCGGGCAGGCGATCAACGAAGTATGGCGTAGCATATTATTAAATAGATTTTCGAAGAAAATTGTTTTTACCATGAATGGGGTTAATGGAGGTGCCGTACAATACTTTTCCTCAAGGACACCAGCTATTTAAAAAAAGTGAGGCCGAACTTTAACCGGGATAATGCATTAGACTTTCTATTACAAGTCAGAATTGCTTCAAAGACGGGCACTTCATCGATTTTTGATGCTCGCCATGATGGTGACCATGACTGCGCCCTCGAAAACCGCTGGAGCACCCGTCTTTATTGCACTTCTGCCTTTCATGACGAAACCCTAATGAATTATCCCGGTTTAACAATCCGGCCTCACCGCAAAGAGGTTTTAATTCTACTGTCTCTGATCTTTTCTTACCAACCGGGGTTTTGCCCTATGGCTGGATTTTGAGCCAGTTCGCTTAGTGGGATCGGCCAGAAATAATGTTTATTTTCATCAAAAACAGGATTTTCAAAGTCGGTGCCTTTGTATACATCAATGTACGGTACCCCATCTACCAGTGATGATTTGACATTGGCCTTCGGGTAACGAGCGATAGCTGCGTCATCCCAGCGAATACCGTAATCCGGAATCTCTAGTTTTTTACCCTGTTTCCAGCGACGAAGATCATCATAGCGGAATCCTTCCATGAATAACTCGACTCTGCGTTCCCGTCTGATTTCAATGATTAGAGGTGACACACCATCATTGGTATAACGAGGGTCAACCGGTACATTGCTTATATCCAGATGAGGCATCGCTACGCGGTCACGTAAACGATTGATGCTGATATCCAGGTCCTCTTGAGTGATCGTACCGAGTTCTGCCTTGGCTTCCGCATAATTTAAGAGAGCTTCACCGAATCGTAAAACGATCGCGGGGGTAGCTGAGGTGTTGTAGGTGGCATAG
>JBGTCB010000601.1:0-2292 GCA_041748995.1 Saprospiraceae bacterium
GATGGAATTTGTTTTTACCGGTTTGATAAAAGGATTTCAATCGCAAAATATTGGTGATACCCGGATTCGGGGATTCGATTTCAGTGTTAATGGACGAGGTAAGTTGTTCGGCATACCTTCCTTTCTTTTGGCTGGTTACACCTTTATCGATCCGCGTTTTCAAGACTTTACAGCACGCGATTCCATCAATTCAACAGCAGACTACAATATCCTGAAATACCGGTCCAAACATCTGGTAAAATTTGATTTGCAAACCGATCAGCGGAAAATCAATTTTGGACTAAGTATTCAGTACACCAGTAATCAGGAAGCAGTCGACCGGGTCTTTTATCTTTTTATCCCTGGTATTGAAACCTTTAGAGAAAATCACCGGGGATATGCGATCACGGATGTCCGGGTTTTATTTAAAGCAACCGATCACATTACCCTGACCACCCAGTTGAGAAATTTATTCAATATTGAATATAGTCTCCGGCCTGGTCTCCTGGAGCCCCCCAGAAACCTTATGTTTCGACTGGACTATAAGTGGTGATTGTTTTCAAGCTAGTAATCTAATTCATTAATTGATCCCATGCAATGAAGAATCCTGGGAATATTGAAAAAGGAAACTTTTTTGAATTTTGGGGGTTGAAAGAATTTAGAACCGGTAGATGTTCATATTTGATATAAGTTGCGTTAGTAATCACTGTGAAGGTTACGTATTGTCCTCTGAATCGTAAATTTCTTAAGATGTTGTTTTTGATTTTATTTGTTCTTGGTGAATGGGTTTGTACCAACCCTGGATCTGCATCGGAGAAAATTCAGGTATTGAAGGAAGCTTCACCAGAAGAGTCCATTGTACCTAACGGGTTGCCGACTGAAGAGGCATTAGTCATACGGGAGGATGGAAGCATACCCGGGGAAGCTATATCTGGTGAGCAATCAGAGATAGAAAACAGTGACCGGAATATACTTCCCCAGCTCAGGGATGAAGAGACTAAATTGTTAGATGTCCAATCGAGCCAGGACAAGGTTCTGTCTACGGCAGATGATCAGTTAGTTGATAGAGCCCCAGATCCGGAGCTAAGGATCGATGAAATATCTACCAATCCGGATCATCAGCTTTTTGGTGAATTACTAATGAAGTATGTCAGTGTCACAGGGAAAGTAGATTATGCCGGTCTGTCGACAGAAGAAAGCAAGTTGGATGAATACCTGGCGATCCTGGAGAAGAATCTACCGGAAGATTCCTGGTCCCGAAACCAGCAACTAGCCTACTGGATCAATGCTTATAATGCTTTTACAATAAAATTGATTCTGGATCATTATCCAGTCGGTAGTATTATGGATATCGATGATGGCAAACCCTGGGATACCAAATGGATCGAACTTGGCGACCGGTCTTTTTCTTTAAATCACATTGAACACGAGATTATACGGCCACAATTCAATGAACCCCGAATTCATTTTGCTGTCAACTGTGCAGCGAAATCCTGTCCTCCTCTGGCAAATTTGGCTTTCACCGAACAGAATATTGATGATTTATTGACCGAGAGAACCAATAATTTCATCAACAATACAGAATTTAATACTTTTAAGAAAGATCAGGCTTCAATCTCCAAAATTTTTGAGTGGTATGCGAGCGACTTTGGAGATCTGGTAAACTTCCTGAACCGGTATTCAGATACAAAGATTGATTCTGGTGCCAGGATTTCATTTAAGGAATATAATTGGAGATTAAATAATTGAAAGCGGCTGTCAATTATTAAAATACTAATTGATCATCTGAAATAATCAATAATCATGAGAAATTTAATTGTTGTTTTATTGATCGTGGGTTTATCCCAGGAAATATATTCCCAGGACTGTACCCCCTGGTTTCCATTTGTAGAAGGTACTGCTTTTGAATATTCTTTTTTTGATAAGAAAGACAAACCCTCAGGTCGTCTGGCTTATGAAGTGAAGGAAGTGAAACAAGAAGCTGGTAATTACTTCGGAACCATTGCTTCTACCTTCTATGACAAAAAAGATGAAGAATTTAATCATTTTGAATTTGAAGTATCATGTGAAGGAGGAGTTTACAAAGCAAATCTTTCTAATTTCATTAATCCGGGTTTAAAAGAGGTTTTTGGTACGATGGAGGTAACAATTACCGGTGATGAGATGGTCATACCTCCGGTCTTAAAGGTAGGTGCCAGTTTGCCGGATGCCAGGACTCACATGGAAGCCGCTATGGGGATCATTAATGTTAAAATGGATATCGAGATGACGAACCGTAAGGTTGTGGAAAAGATTGCGGTGACCACTCCTTTT
>JBGTCB010000602.1:0-6676 GCA_041748995.1 Saprospiraceae bacterium
ACGAAGTCATAGTCAAAGTGATGAAATCGCCCATTTCCTGAACTCATCACTTTCAAAGAATCAGATAAAGCAGGTTAAGGAAGATATCACCAACAATAAGACCAAATTGCTTTTTGTAGCCCCGGAGACTCTGACAAAGGAAGAAAATATTGAATTTTTCCGACAGGTGAACGTATCGTTTGTCGCTGTAGATGAAGCCCATTGTATATCCGAATGGGGGCATGATTTTCGTCCGGAATACCGGCGAATCCGGGATATGATCGATGGAATCGACCATCGGATACCTATAATCGCTCTGACCGCTACGGCTACAATGAAAGTACGGGCTGACATTACCAAGAACCTTAACATGAATACCGTTCGGAGTTTCATGTCATCATTTAATCGGGATAATCTCTTTTACGAGGTAAGACCAAAAAATGACAAAGAGAGTACTTTCAGAAACATTATCCAGTTCATTAAAAACTATGGCAAGAAATCCGGAATTATCTATGTTCAGGCGAGGAAAACGACGGAAGAGCTGGCAGCAACCCTGATGGTCAATGGCATCAAAGCAGCTCCCTATCACGCTGGACTGGATGCAAAGGTTCGATCTCAGACACAAGATGATTTTTTGATGGAAGAAATCGAAGTGATCGTTGCGACCATCGCCTTTGGTATGGGAATTGACAAACCGGACGTTCGTTTCGTAATTCACTACGATTTTCCGAAGAGCATTGAAAACTACTATCAGGAAACCGGGAGGGCCGGACGAGATGGCCTGGAAGGTACTTGCATTGCCTATTATTCTCCCAAGGATATTCAAAAGCTCGAAAAATTTCTTCGGGATAAGCCGGTTTCAGAGAGAGAAATGGGCTTACAGCTATTGATTGAAATGATGGCTTATGCGGAAACAGCATCTTGTCGGAGAAAATTCTTACTCCGTTATTTCGGTGAAGAATATGAAGCGGAGAACTGCAATAAGCAATGTGACAATTGCAAAAACCCCAAAGAGAAAATTGATGTGACTCAAGATCTGTTGATGGCTCTCCAGGCAATTGTTGACCTGCGCGAGAACTATCATGGTAAAGTACTGGTAGAGTATTTGCAGGGGAAGCCAAATCAAAAAGTCAAGGACTTCGGTTTTGACCAATTGGAGCGCTTTGGTGCCGGCCTGCACCGTGATAAAGTATTCTGGGAAAGTGTCTATCGAAACGCGATTTTAGAGGGTTTTGTGTATAAGGATGTAGAAACCTATGGCATAATTAAACTAACCGAAAAAGGAAAGGACTTCATTGCAAAACCAACTCCCTTTCTGATACCGCTCAATAAAGATTACGGTGATTTACCGGATGATGAAGCGGGAGCAAAGATCATGGCACTGGATGATCAATTGTTGAAGATGCTAAAGGACCTCCGGAAATCGATAGGTAAAGAAAAAGGAGTGCCTCCCTACATTGTTTTCCAGGACCCTTCCCTCGAAGACATGGCAACACAATATCCGATTTCAATGGAAGACATGGTGAAGATCTCGGGTGTATCTGAGGGCAAAGCGAAACGTTATGGATCACCGTTCATTAAGTTGATCAAAAACTATGTTGAGGAAAATGACATTGATCGACCCACCGATTTTGTCGTTAAATCAGTTGCTAATAAGTCTAAATCAAAGATTTCAATTATTCAGGGAGTCGATCGGAAATTGTCGCTGGAAGACATTGCCAACAGTGTGTCTTTAGACATGAGCGAACTTCTTGATGAAATGGAAATGATTGTCAGCTCGGGTACGAAACTCAACATCCAGTATTATATTGATGAACATATAGATGAGTACTCTAAAGAAGACATCTATGAATATTTTATGGAATCGGATTCAGATTCAGTAGAAGATGCCATCGCTGAGTTGGGTGAAGATGATGTCACACCCGAAGAAATCAAATTGGTCCGGATTATGTTCCTCTCGGAAATGGGAAATTGAAATTATCACCGTTATTGGTTTTTGCAATTCTATGTCCTCCGGATCCGACTATCACAATCACTATAATGGCACCCCTGAAATAATTAGTATCATTTTTGCAGTGTCCTCGTTAGATATCATAAACCCATGAAATGAAGAAAATAATCATCATAAACGGACCTAATCTTAATCTGCTGGGCCGAAGAGAAGTCAATATCTATGGCAATATGTCATTTGATCATTATTTTCAGATCCTGTCTGAACATTATGATAAAAAAGTCGAATTAATATATTTCCAGTCCAATAATGAAGGAGCCATTATAGACAAGATTCATGAAGTGGGTTTTGAGTTTGACGGAATTGTTTTAAATGGCGGTGCTTTTAGCCATACATCCATAGCTATTGCTGATGCTATTGCCGCCATCACGACTCCGGTGATCGAAGTCCATATCTCCAACATTCATGCCCGTGAAATTTACCGGAGTAAATCCCTGACAGCTGTTAAGGCAGTCGGAAGTATTGCCGGACTAGGTTTGGATGGTTATCGTCTGGCCGTAGACTATCTTTTAAGCAGAATAGATCTTGCCAGCCCGATATAATCAGCTACGACCTGGCCTGATATCATAAAGGGGCACCTCTATTTACCTCTGAATGAGTAAAAATTCAATAAGATGCAAGCCAGACAAGGCTGGAGGAAGAAAGATAGCCGTAGCTATCTGACTGACGATCAACGAAGTAAGGCGTAGCATATTATTGAATAAGTTTTCGTAGAAAATTGTTTTTACCATGAACGAGGTTGATGGAGGTACCCAAATGTAAGATCAATGAGTCGCAACCTCTTTCGCTGATTTAGCCGGTAGGTTTTAAAAAAAGCAAGTTTCAAAAGTTGCCCGGCTAAAAAAGCTCCAACGCCTATTCCGATCGTTGCCGGAGTCAATTCTTCACCAAAACCAAGAGAGACCAAAGTCCAGAAACCCCAGGAATAACTGAAGGTAGTGAGAAGGGCCGATATCTTTCGGGCAATATTACCTGCATTCCTGATCTGAATAGCAGCGATCTGATCAACATGCACGGTGCGGTTTTCGAAAAGTATAAAACCAGATTCCAAATCCAGATCGAGAATTACTTCTTCAAGCCAATGTTTTCTATCTGCTTTTAATTTATAGATAAGCATTTCTCCTTCAAAAAACTTAATGGTTTTTAGCGAACCTCCCCTTTCCATCAGTATCGCCTTCTGACTGAATGATTGGCTTATTGGAAAAAGGAGTGCAAAAAAAAGCAGTAGTTTATGCATCAGATGGTTGTAATTCTTTAGCTAAACGCTTCAAGATCTTTTGTGCGGCCTTCTCGATGATTTGATAGGATAATTTATCTCTGACAAAATAAAGTAGGACTAAATTGATATGACGAACTCCCCCTATCCGATCTTTAAGAAGGTATTGATTTAACCGGTATGCCTCACGCATCTTTCTCTTAAGCAGGTTACGGTCAACCGATTTTTTAAAATTCCGTTTGGGAACGGCAAAAGCTGCTTTTATTAAAAGCGAGTCTGTTGATTTACCTTCAGTAAAATATGCTCTTAAAGGGTAGACCTGAATGGTTCGTCCGTTTGTATAAGCTTCTGAAATCGACTTTCGATGCTTTAACCGCTCTTTCTTGTTTAAGGTAAATCGCTTCACTTTCCGTTTGGTACTTTTTACAACCTCTGAAATTAGGCAAATTCAAAAAGAATCAAACGAGACGAGGCATTGCACGGCACACTAAAAAAAAAGAGGTCAGCATGATGCTGTCCTCTTCAATATCTTTCAGGGAGTTTTAAAGCTACCTACTTCAGCTTCATCTCATCGGAAACCGTCAGTTTTGCTCTGCCTTTGGCACGACGCCGGGCAAGTACTTTCCTGCCATTTTTAGAACTCATTCTGGATCTGAATCCATGTTTATTTTTTCGCTTTCGTCTGGACGGTTGAAATGTCTGCTTCATCGCTGTACGTTTTCTCTATCTTTAAAGGCCGGCAAAGTTACAAATTTAATAATTCCCTGCAAGGAAAAATTGCTCTACTTTGAAACCTCCGGTATTTAGCCATTCATCGCCATTAAAAACTCTTCGTTGGTAGTTGTACCAAACATATGCTTTCTCAAAAATTCCATTGCTTCATCCGGCTTCATATCTGCCAGGTGATTACGAAGGATAAACATTCTTGATAAGGTATCTTTATCCAGGAGCAATTCCTCCCGCCGGGTACTGGATTTTGGCAAGTCAATAGCCGGGTACATGCGCTTGTTAGCCAGCGTCCGATCCAACTGAAGTTCCATGTTGCCCGTACCTTTGAATTCTTCAAAAATGACACCATCCATTTTCGAACCGGTGTCGATCAGAGCGGTTGCCAGGATAGTCAGAGATCCACCTCCCTCAATATTCCGGGCCGCACCAAAGAATTTCTTTGGCTTATGCAAGGCATTAGCTTCAACACCTCCTGATAAGACTTTACCACTCGCAGGAGCAACGGTATTATATGCCCGGGCTAACCTGGTAATTGAGTCCAGTAAAATCACGACATCATGGCCACATTCCACCAATCTTTTAGCCTTTTCAAGCACAATACCGGCAACTCGTACGTGGTTTTCCGCCGGCTCGTCAAATGTAGAAGCGATGACCTCTCCATTTACATTACGTCGCATATCCGTCACTTCCTCAGGTCGCTCATCAATCAAAAGCACGATGAGGAAACACTCGGGGTGATTTTTTGCAATGGCATTGGCTATGTCTTTCAGTAAAAAAGTTTTACCGGTCTTTGGCTGAGCCACGATCAAACCTCTCTGCCCCTTACCTATGGGTGCAAACAGATCAATCATGCGATTTCCGTAGTCTTTCCCTGATGGAGAAGATATTAATTTAAATTTCTCTCGTGGAAAAAGTGGTGTCAGATAGTCAAAAGGTACCCGTTCCCGGATCTGCGGTGGTTCCAATCCATTAATGAGGGACACCCGCAAGAGTGCAAAATATTTTTCACCTTCTTTCGGAGGCCGGATAGCACCCATCACTGTATCACCGGTTTTCAGGCCGAAAAGCTTGATCTGGGAAGGTGACACATATATATCATCCGGAGATGTCAGATAATTATAGTCTGAAGACCGGAGAAAGCCATATCCATCAGGCATCATCTCCAATATCCCTTCTCCTTCAATAATGCCATCCAATTCCACATTGAAGGAAGACTGACGATCTTCAGGCTTGTGAGGTCTTTTCTGCTGGAATTCCCTTCTCTCAGGTTCCTGCTGCTTCTCGGAAGCCGGTTGCACTTCTCTTTCTCGCTCCCGTTCTTTTTCCGGTGCTTTTTCTCTTTCCTCCTTCAACACTGGTTCCGGTAATTCCCTGGGTTGCTCTTGTTCTCTTGGATTTGGGCTGCGATCGGGTCTTCTTTTTCGATTTCTCGAAGAATTAGAAGATCGCTGTTGATAACCCGATCCTGACCTTTCAGTCTCTTTTTCTGCAGGCCTATCCGTGTTTTCCGTCTTTTCGGTCACTTCTTTGACAGGTGCTTTGACAGGAGCACCCTTAGCAGGTGCTTCTAAATCAAACTCAAATTCAGGTTTTTCTTTTTTCTCGTCCTTATTCTGTCCGTTTTCAGGTTTGCGTAAAGCCTGTTCATCAAGAATTTTATATATAAGCTCCTGCTTATTTAATTTTTTATGACCTTTTAACCCCAACTGCTCGGCAACATCGCGCAGCTCAGGCACTAGCATATCATTTAACTGAAGGATATCGTACATGAACAATAAAATTGTTTTAGAAATAATGAAACGGCTGTAATAGATAATTATTAACTAGCAAAACCAACTTAACAAAGGTACTTGTTTGATTTAGTAATCCAGGAAAAAGCACAGGACTATAGCGAGTTGCAAGTAGTAAGGTGTGGCCCTTTCTTTGGCTCAGCAAAAATACGGTTAATTTTTTATACGATCCAGTATATTTGCAAAAATTAGGGGAAATCTGTCTATTTATTGATATCACCCCCTGGCTAAATTTATTTAAATGCTGGAAATCAACATATTACGCTTAGAGCGAGCGAGAGCTATTGAGGGTCTGAAAAAAAGAAATTATAGCCCCGAACGCTTGCAGATAGTGGATAAGATCATTGAGATAGACGATCGTAGAAAGCTTGTTCAGACCAACCTGGATCAGGAATTGTCACAAGTCAAAGCGAAATCAAAGGAGATTGGGGCAATATTTCAGAGCGGTAATAAAGCATTGGCAGAATCTCTCCGGAATCAGGTCAACGGTCACAAGACGGTCGTAAAAGAATTAGAGAGCGAGCTGGCAAGGATTCTTGTAGAGCTGGACTCCAATCTGATCGAATTACCAAATATTCCCCATGTTTCAGTCAAACCAGGTAAAGGAGCCGATGATAACGAGGTGGTAAAAGACTGGTCAGGACCTTTGCCAGATTTCAGTGGATTTGACCCTTTGCCTCACTGGGATCTCGCTGAGAAGTATAACCTGATCGATTTTAAACGCGGTGTCAAAATAACCGGTTCCGGCTTTCCGGTGTTTAGGGGCAAAGGTGCCAAGTTGGAACGGTCGCTTATAAATTTCTTTCTTCAGGAGGCGGAAAATGCTGGTTATGAGGAAATTATGCCTCCACTAATGGTCAATGAAGAAACTGCCAGAGCTACCGGACAATTGCCGGACAAAGAAGCTCAAATGTATTATGTGGAGAGAGACAACTTTTATCTGATTCCAAC
>JBGTCB010000603.1:0-9693 GCA_041748995.1 Saprospiraceae bacterium
ATGTTCCACCCATGCTTTTTGGACAGGGTGATCCCCGTTTTCAGACAGGCCTTCTATCGTTAGGACCTGTTGGTCCTCTACTACACTGACCGGATAGGAGCAGGACCTTATTGCCTCACCATCTATATGAACAGTGCATGCGCCGCATTGTGCTATACCGCATCCAAATTTGGTACCTACAAGATTAAAGTGGTCTCTCAACACCCACAAGAGTGGTGTGTTGGGATCTACGTCTACTTGAAGGGATTTCCCGTTGATATTTAAACTATACTTTGCCATAAGTCTTGCATTTAGTTCTAAGTTGATGCTTTTTTCGAATTCCTTTCCCGGTTATTTTAAATTTTCAGAAAGAAACCCCATCACTTTCGTTCTGATTTCTTCCACGTCAAACATAGAACCGAAATGGGGAGCATCTTTGACGATTATCAACTCACTCGGAACACCTGTTACATTTAACCATGAATGTAACAGATGGGACTGCCTGGGAGAAACCAGGTCATCCTTTTCCCCATGTATTATCAGGAAAGGAGGGTCATTTTCATCAACAAAACTTACCGGACTGGCATTTTTTGCCAAATCAGGTCTATCCAATGGAGCCGCACCGATCAGGACTCCTTCCGGTGAGTTGGCATCATCGGCACCGGGAAATAAGGTCAAATCTGCTTGTCCGTAGAAATCCACCACCCCTTTGGGTTTAAAGTCCCTGTTGCTTCCTGGTAAATAAAAGGCTACCACATCATTGTTTTTTGCCAAACCTACCATGGCTGCTAGATGTCCCCCGGCAGAAAAACCCATGATTACCATGCGTTTCATATCTAATTGGTATTTGTCGGCATTATCCACCAAAAAGGAAATGGCAGCATTACAGTCAAGCATTTGCGCAGGAAAAACCGCCTCGGTACTAAATCGGTAATCAATGGATACCAATGCAAAGCCGCTCTCCAGGATTTTCGAAACGGTGGATTTCATATAGCCTATATCGGCATATTTATCATTGCTCAGCCATCCCCCGCCATGGATAAATATCACAAGGGGAATTTTACCCTTACTGTTTTTAGGCAGGTAAATATCCAAGAGATGCTTTTCATGCGTATCGTTCAGATATGGAATATTGCCGTGAAGCAAAGTTCCTTCCGGAAAAAGATTTATAACCCGATTGCTTTGGGCAATGCCAGAAATAGAAAGAAGTATGAAAAGGAAAGCTAAGATGTGTTTTTTCATAGAAAGTTTGATAGGTTTTTATATCATTAGCTTTTTATTCCATTTTAAAAGTAACAGTCACGTTACCTGTTCCCAAAGCATTTCTTAACCCTGTAGGATCATCTATTTTCCCCATTCGGGTATAGCTGTAAGAAGTGTTCAAGCCCTCGTAAAAGAGCACAACCGTGTTAGAACCATAGACCATCAAATCACCGGTATTTATGGTGCCGGGATTTGATGGGTTTACAGGGAAGTCGGTTGAAAAACGATAAAGTTTTTCATTCCCGTTTAACTCACTCATAGTAATAGTAAGAGGCAAGCGACTCTTGAACTCTGTTACCGTCGGATTATCAAGAAGTGTTGCATCGAACGTACGGGATCCAATTGTAATCATTAACTGGTTACTTAAAGTATCGGTCCTGGTTTCCAATTTTGTATTATCTGTATGGTTTGATTTCAAGTTCTTATCATCGTTGCAAGATAAAACACTAACTAAAAAAATAGATAGAATTGAAAAAATGGTTATGATTGAATCTGCCATCGTTATTGAATTTTATCTTATGATTAAATGGTGGCCGAATCTATGACATAGCGATAACGGGCCTCTTTATTTACCACCTTTTCCCAGGCTTCATTTATTCCATCAGCACTAATGACTTCAATCTCCGGATAAATTTCATTCTCAGCGCAATAGTTTATTAGTCGCTGGGTTTCAGGAATTCCCCCAACCAGCGAAGTACTGATTTTGGCTCTGCTTCTGTGAGTTATGAATGTGTTCATCGTAACCTCACCATCAATCGGAACCCCAACCTGTACAAAATCTTTGTAAGGTTTCAGAACCATAGAATAAGCGGCGATATCAAAATCGTACGGGATCGTGGAAATCATATAATCCAGCGTTCTATGATACGGCTGTAACTTATCCGGTGAATCCACAACAACGGCCTCTTTTGCACCAAAAGAATGGATGTCTTCCACTTTATCTGGCGTAGTTGTAAAGGCATAAACTTCTGCACCCTGGGCAACTGCCAGCTTGATGGCTAAGTGTCCCAGGCCACCAACTCCAGCCACTCCCACTTTGTCTCCTCTGTTAAAATCGGCTCTTATTAAAGGGGAATAGGTGGTAATGCCCGCACACAATAGGGATGCAGCATATTCCAGGGGAATATTGTCAGGGATTTGGATAGCAAAATGCTCCTTGACCACAATATTATTGGCATAACCTCCCTGCGTAATGCCGGTTGGCGATTGAGGATCGGAATAGCCATAAGTAAATAATGTTTCCCCTCTGTCGCAGTGCTGTTCTTTACCATTTCTACAACTCATACACTCCAGACAACTATCCACCATGGTACCAACTCCGATTTTATCGCCCTCTTTAAACTTTGTCACTTTTTTGCCTACAGCAGTTACAATTCCGGCAATCTCGTGACCTGGCACTTGCGGATATTTTTGTTCTCCCCAATGGCCCATTTCCTGGTGGATATCTGAATGACAAACGCCGCAATATTTAATCTCCATTAATATATCATCATCGCCAAGAGACCTCCGCTCAAATGACCAGGGACTCAACTTCCCTGATTCATCTCTTGCCGCGTAGCCCCTGGATTTTACGTTACTCGCCCAGAATCTATTATTGCTATTACTATCTCCAGCAAAAATCCGTGTAGGATTGGTCAGGAATAAACCACCCACCATGCCAGACTGCTTGAGGAATTCTTTTCTTGACAAGCTATTCGCTTTTGAAATGTATTTTTTCTGATTGTTCATAATAATTGGATTTAGTTTTGAAATTCTTGGTCTGTCAATGCTTCGCCCCATTTATTTATAATCATAATTCATGATGTTGGTATTGGTTAAAGCTCCTGAGAAGTCGGGCGAAAGATAACTTCATTAATATCCACATCTTCTGGCTGACTGATGGCAAATGCAACCACACGTGCAAAACTGTCAGGGCTTATACCAACTTCCCCAACATAATCTTTATTAGCCTGCTGAATATCTGCCTCAGAAATATGTTCGAGCAACTCAGTTTTAACAGCGCCCGGACAAACAATTGTTGTGCGAATATTATATGGCTTTACCTCCATGCGTAATCCTTCAGTTAATGCCCGTACCGCAAATTTTGTTGCAGAATAAACAGCCGAGCCACCAAATATTTTATGACCCGCCACTGAAGAGGTGTTTATAATCTGACCTGATTTTTGCTTTTTCATATGCGGCAGAACCCCAGCAATTCCATTGAGTACTCCTTTAATGTTTACATCAATCATATTATCCCATTCATCCACATTCAGGCGATCAATAGGCGAGAGTGGCATGATGCCGGCATTATTGAGGATTACATCCACACCTCCGAATTTTTCAACAGCTGCATCGACCAGCTTCTTTACTTGATCCCGCTTCGTTACGTCTGTAGCAATGGCAAGTGCCTTTCCACCACTTGCCTGTATTTCGTTTGCCAGCTTTTCAATTCTATCGGTTCTTCTTGCACCCAATACTACCGTTGCACCGAGCTTTGATAAATGTTTTGCCGCGGCTTCACCCAAACCACTACTTGCACCTGTAATGACTACTACTTTACCTTGGATATTATTTTCCATTTTGATCTTAATCAATTTTAGAATGTTGCCGCATCAATCACCTATTCATTTTTTGATAGAATGGCCTTAGCCATAACCTTTTAGTTTTATTGGCTTTGTATAGCTAAATACGTTCGTACTCACTTGCCCATAAAACGGTTCAGCACCTTTTAGTACCTGCAACACTTTGTTGCTATCAGCCCTGATTTCAAAAGAAATGATACTGGCCTCATTGCCATTAGCGAGCCAGGGGATTTCTGTAGTTTGCATCCTATTGTCTACCGATTGACTGAGTATTGGCGCCACACCCTCAGCACTAACAGGACTATTACTTTTGCTTTGCAGTTTCAGTGTTATTCCTTCACCGTCACTTGCTCCCACGGTGGCTACCTGCTCATCCCATTTACTTATCGTCACGCTTTGTTGCTGATAAGGAAAATTGTAGTAATGCTTAAAACTTTGTAAAGCAGTATCGTTGTTCATTGCGCCCCAGATCGGACAATAGTAGTCTGTGCCATTGTTACTATCCAATGAGTGGACTGTTACAGAAATGAAGGCCAACGTGTAATTCGGCACACCATATACCTGATCTGTGCTATAGATTTCCATGCCAAGGCTTGCCTGTCCTTTTTCATCAATTTTTACTTTCACGTTTGCAGGCACCAGACTTTCAACATCCTCTGCTTTTACATGAAAAGCGATTGCCATAAAATTGGAGGTACGGGCTATGTAAGGCGGGTTTGTCATTTTCATATCTCTGTTATTAGCTTGACCATATAGTGTTTGAAAAGAAGCTGTGCATAAAAACAGCAATCCGATAAGTAGAAGACGTATCATATGTAAAATTTTAAATGATGGCAATATGTCTTTATAAGTGGTTTTATTCTTTCTGATTAGTCCTGTCCAATCTGCATCATCTGTTTTGCATCCATCCGTCCACCATAAACTTCCAGTCGGGCAAAAGCAGTATTAAATTCAGCCCAATCGGATTCGGTAAACTGAACATCGACAGCTCCCATATTTTTTTTCAGGTGATTAGGATTTGTAGTACCTGGAATGGGAACAATCCATGGTTTTTGTGCCATCAGCCATGCCAGTGAGATTTGTTCAGCAGTTACACCCCTTTTACTACCAAACGTCCTTAGCAATTCAATAATTGGCTGGTTGTTCTTCATGACCATTGGTGAGAAGCGGGGAAAGGTAGCCCGCAGATCGTTCTTTGGATCCATGGTGGACTGAACATCCACATTCATTGTGCCGGGTAGGAACCCTTGGCCAAGAGGCCCCCAGGGCACGAAGCCTATACCAAGGTCTTCACATGCTTGCAGTACACCATTTGTTTCTACGCTTCTTTCTATAAGTGAGTATTCGGTTTGAATAGCTGAGACCGGCTGAACAGCGTGTGCTGTGCGTATGGTATTAGCGCTTGGCTCAGATAGACCAAAATGAAGTACTTTTCCTTCATTGATTAAATCTTTGACAGTTCCTGCTACGTCCTCGATGGGAACTGAAAGGTCCACTCGGTGCTGGTAAAGCAGATCGATATGGTCAGTTCTGAGGCGTTTCAGCATACCTTCAACGGTTGTTCGGATATGCTCTGGTCGGCTGTCCAAGCCATTGGTACCGTCAATCTTAAAGCCGAATTTTGTAGCTATTTTTACATTTTTGCGGAAAGGTGCAAGGGCTTCACCAACCAGTTCCTCGTTCACATAGGGTCCGTAAACTTCTGCAGTGTCAAAAAATGTCACCCCTTGTTCGTAAGCATTCCCTATCAATTGAATACCTTTTGCTTTGTCCACACCAGGTCCGTAGTGTCCGGCATTCAATGTCATATTGCCAAAGCCAAGTGAAGAAACTTCCAATTGACCGAGTTTGCGGGTTGCTATATTTATTGTCATTGGCGGTGTATGGGCAAACATCCGTAACGGATTAGCAATCATTAATCCTGCACCAGCCATTGCCGTCTGCTGAATAAATTTTCTTCTTGAGGTTTCATTATATTTTTCCATAACTATTTCTTTTATATGGCATACTTATTTCTTTTTCAATATTCTACCCTCGACTGTTGCAGTGCGTCATAGCGATCACCTACGACACCTATTTTTTCGATTTTGCTTTCAATTTCATTTATTTCGGCTGCCGTTAAGGTGAAATCAGCAGCCCTTAAATCTTCCTCTAAATGTGAAAGCTTGGTTGTACCCGGCAAGGGAACTATAAAAGGGTATTTTGAAAGCATCCAACTCATGCATATTTGAGATGAAGTCATGCCTCTTGTTTTGCCAAATTCATTTAGCGCCTCTACAATCCGGATATTTGATTTTAATGCTTCCGGTTGAAAGCGCGGCCATGCACCCCTAATGTCATTCGTATTCAAATCAGAATATTCGGTTAAATTTCCACCCAGCAATCCACGGCAAAGTGGACTATAGGCCACGAAGCCTATCTCCAGTTCCTGCAAGGTGGAAAAGATGAACTCTTCAGGAAGCCTGGTCATAAAAGAATACTCACTTTGCACTGCTGTAACCGGGCAAACAGCGTGTGCCCTTCTGATGGTTTCTGCGCCTGCTTCAGAAAGGCCAAAGTGTAGCACCTTTCCTGCTTGAATAAGATCTTTTACAGAGCCTGCAACTTCCTCGATGGGTACGTTGGGGTCAACCCGATGCTGAAGGAAAAGATCAATACGGTCGGTTTTGAGGCGTTTGAGTGATTGATCCGCAACTTTCCGAATTTGTTCTGGCCTACTGTTAAAGACATTTGCACCCCCAATATCAAATCCAAACTTGGTGGAGATGGCAACCTGGTTTCGGATGGGAGCAAGTGCTTCTCCAACCATCCTTTCATTGATGTACGGACCATAAACTTCGGCAGTATCGAAAAAGTCGCAGCCACGATCTGCTGCATCCCTGATCAGTTTGACCATGCTCTTATGATCGGGGTGGACACCACGACCATTGGTCATTCCCATGCAGCCCAGTTGTATGGCAGAAACTTCAAGCGGATTCTTCCTGGAACCCAATGTCCGTTTCTTGGTCAGTATAGTGCCCATGTTTTTTTTCTTTTGTTGGCTCTGGGAAGCGGCTGCATAGCTCTTAACTGTTCCAGCAGCCATTGTTCCTAAACCCATCAAAGTGGCTGCTTTTAAAAAGCCTCTTCGCATGATAGGATCTGTTTTTTTATTTTCTATCTGGTTTTCAATATTTTTTTTCATAATTCTCTTTTTAAGAAGGTTGTTATGGGATTATATGCGATCAATCATTATAGAATATACTGTTGAAAAAAGCTTGCATTTGAGCAGCATAGGGTACACCATACTGGGCAAATGTTGCTCTTGTGGCTGCATCCGGCTTCCAATCGAAAAAGGCATGTCCCGCACCTTCCACCTGGATATAGTTGACAGGCTGTCCTGCATCCTTTAGCACATCTACATAGCGTTGCACCATGTCGTGATTTACTATCGGGTCTTCTGTACCACGGACCATAAAGTGCGGAAGAACCCGATCACTAGCTTTTGGAACATGCCTTGAAGGAGAAATGGCGTCCCAATAACCTTGGTCTTTTTGCTCTAGCAACGATTTAAAGTCGGCAGCCTCAAATGCACCATAGCTTGGTGCCACCGCCTTAACTGCATTGGTTATTTCAGTTTTTACCTGAACAACGGATTTCCTTTTTGGCAGGTAAGTTGGCATATATTGGTAAATACTATTAGTTTCACCAAAACCACCGTCTCCAATAAGCGGACTAAGGGTGGCCGCTGCTGCTGCTAAATGACCACCAGCGCTGTCGCCCGTAACCGCAATTAGGGTCGGGTCACCACCGTACCCCGCAGCATGTTCCTGAATGTGAGCGATAGCACCAAAAACATCTTCTATCAATTGGTGCATTTGCGTTGGCTGTGTTTCCACGTCGGATTTGTTAATCCACCGGTAGTCAATACTAAAAACAACATAGCGACTATCTTTCACCAGTTCACGAGCCAAACCACGATTAATATCTTCGTTATTCGAAGACCATCCGCCACCATGAACTATGATAATACAAGGTAGGTTTTTGGCACCTTTAGGTGAATAGACATCATATTTCAGGGGTTTGATGCCGGGCTGGGCATAAACAACGTCCTGGGTTACCCTCACATTATCCACCAAATAAAGAGGAATAAATGTCGCCCCGACCTTCATGTCTTGGGTAACCGGTATTTTCATTATTGGTGAGAAACTTTCGTGAGTCGTTGTTCCCCACATTCCTCCTTCCACGGTGTAATACAAGGCATCCAGCCTGTATCCGGATGCAGGTTTAGCTTTTACAGATAAAATAGTGCCCACTGGCACCCTGCCGTCATCAAGAATTTTTGGACTTATGGCATAAGAGCCGTTTTCTGCCGAAACAGACGTTACGGTTCTTGTTTCTACCGACTCCACTTTTGGAGAAGCTGACGATGTCTGTGCATTTAAGTTGGTAACCGGCCAAGCGGCAGCATAAACCAAGGCTGTTTTAATCAGAATGGATGTTAATTTATTCATGATTTTAATTTTTATTATATTCTCCATCCGATACAGCTTCCTTCCATTCCACAATTCCCTTTTCAGTATTGGGAACAATAAACAATTGTTGTAAACCTATATTAGCACTCGCTCCATGCCAATGACGAACATTTGGTGGGCATTTTACAACATCTCCTTTTCTAATAGTTTCGATTGGTTCACCTTCAATTTGATGATAACCAACTCCATCAGTAATTATTAAGATTTGACCTGCTGGATGTATGTGCCAATTATTTCTTGCTCCTGGTTCGAAATATACATTGCCAACAACTGTTGTTAAAGTACTGTCGGCTTCTACCAAAGCATAATGGTAGGCATTTCCAGTAAAAGTTTTGCTCGAGCCTTTTTCTCCTTTAGGAAAAATTTCATTGAGTTGGTTTTTATCAGCATTCACTTCTAGGTGCTTATTATTGTTGTTACAAGAGTATAAGAAGGTCCCTATCAAAAGAACCAATGCCATTTTTAGATTTATTTTCATTTAGATTTAATTTTTAATTATTATGAAATTTTACAATCACATTACCATCACCCAGTGCCGCAGCAAGTCCAGCAGGATTATATATATTTCCAAGTTTTGTGTAAGGGTATGAAGTCTTAAAGTTTTTATAAAAAAGCACCAAGGTGTTGGAACCGTAAAGCATCACATCACCCATTTTAATTTCTCCTCCTACTAAAGCGCTTGTTGGTAAACTGTTAGGTAAATCGTAATATTTTTCATTTTTGTTTAGCTCATTCATATGAATGGAAAGTGGTAATAAAGCTTTAAATGCTTTTGTAGTTGACGATTCATTTAATGTTGCCTTGAATGTTTTTAAACCTACTTTAATGGTGATTTGATTTGCTTCTGTTTCCACCTCATTTTGAGTTAAACTTTGTTCCATTTTACCTTTACAGTCCCAATTATGTGTAAGTGAAATTGCCGAAATGAATAAAAAAAGGACTGTTTTCATATTCAAGAAATTAGTTTATTGATTTAATCATTTTTGCAGGAATTCCACCAACAATCGTATTATCAGGCACATTTTTTGAAACCACAGAACCTGCTGCTACCACAGCATTTTCGCCAACGGTTACACCATGTAAAATTGTGGCTCCGGCCCCAATCCAAGCGTTCTTTTTGATGAGGATGGGTTTTGGAATTAACGATTGTCTTTCGTTGGGATTGAATGGATGACTTTCGGTAATCAAACTCACTTTGGGAGCAATCAGGACATTGTCTTCGATAGTAATCCCGCCTAAATCCAAAAACACACAATCGAAATTGATAAATACATTTTTGCCAATTTTTGTATGTTTCCCATAATTGATATGCAAAGGCGTAAAAACCGTAACAGTTTGGTCAATTTCAGTTTCTGTAATTTGACTTAAAAAAT
>JBGTCB010000604.1:0-6082 GCA_041748995.1 Saprospiraceae bacterium
GGTCTTACAATCATCACGAACACTCATGAAGTGGACTTTATCCAAAACCTGGTGTACTACGTTGAAAGGGCCTATCGCACTCCTGACTACGGGATCTGGGAAAGAGGTGAGAAAAGTAATATCGGATACGTTGAACTCAATTCAAGCTCTTTAGGGATGGCAAAATCTGCCCTCAGAGCATTGGCTGGCTTTAATCTTTTAGGACCTTATGGTTCACAGCAGAGCATTATTCACGTATTGCCTGACAATCTGGCCCTGGCAGAAATTACACTGCATTCATTATTACCCCGCGAATCAGTGACGAAAGAGATTGATTCAGCTTTGCTAAGTATTATCGGTTTTCCGGCTTTTGCCATCGAAGATCCAAAACTGGTGTCGACTGTCCAGAACGCGATACGATCTAAGCTTGGTGGCAATTATGGCTATAAGCGCTTTCTCCGGGATGGCCATCAGACAGTTATGGAAGACACAAGCAGGCATTTTTATAATGAAGAAGAATTGAAACAATTTGAAGATATCGAATGTGAGTGGCCACTATTTTACAGCTACGAGCTTTTAAATGCTTGTTATCAGGATAAGCCGGAAGATGCTCAAAAGTTTTACTCTGATCTGCAACGAGTTATGGTTGAGCAAAATAAAAGTATCTTATTACCGGAGCTCTATTACGTACCGGCAGATCTGGTGTCAGCAGAAAAGAAAGAACCCCATAGCCAAAAACGAGTACCCAATAATAATTTACCTCTGGTGTGGGCTCAAAGCCTTTACTATTTGGGAGCGCTTATGAAAGATGGTATGATCCGGCCGGATGATCTTGATCCGGTTGGTTTACACCGGATGAAAAAGCCAACAAATACCGTAGTTCAGGTTTTACTATTAGCAGAAACCCCGGAACTTCAGGAAAAATTACGAATTCAGGGTCTTCAGGTTCAGACCCTCGATGATCTTCCCGAAGATACGTTTGTATGTACGCCGGATCAGATTGCGATCCTCTACAATCAAATCGGTGAGAATAAAAAATTGGGGTTGACTGGCAGGCCTATCCGTCGCCTGAAGTCGCTCACAACCAGTAAAATATTCACCCTCTATGGAAAGAACTATGTATGCCTGTCACTATTCTTTCTCGAAAAGGAATTTTACCTGACCTTTGATTCGCGGTTTCTGATTGAGCGATTTAAAAACGAACTGAACTACATATACCGGCACTGGTCTTATCAGCAAAGACCGATTGTTTCCATCATGCTGACAAGCAACATTGTAAATCGGGGCCTTCGTGATTTCAAGGTGCTATACGACCTCCTTCAGACCGGAACCATTGGTGAAGTACCTATTTATCTGTCGACCTTTCAAAATCTAAACGGACACACCCGACGTGAAAATCTCGATGAGCTGGGCGATCAGATCATACCGCATTTAGCCAACAAAACCCTGGTCAAAGTGACCAGCTACCTTGCTTTTTCAGAAGAGGGTCTTCCTCTCACAAATGAGGCAGAACAATTGATCGAAGCGGAAATTGATCCCTACATTCTGATTGAAAGGCTTCGTACCTCCTCCAACCTGTATGAACATATCAGGCTGCTCGATAATTTAGTGACGAAAAATGATCTCCGCTTCACCATCAGCATCAATAACCAGGACATCTCCCTGCGTGATTTGTTGACAGAAGTGTATGAACGGGCAGGTGCACTTCGAATCTGGAATGTAGTCCGACATGCTGCAGCACTTCTGGGCAAGATTGATATCGACCTCCAATTTGCAATTACAAGCCTCTTGATCCATCACAAAATCATTCAGGTGGGTAAGGCATTCACAGACGACTCACTCATACTGCGACCGTTGCCCTTTGACAATCTGGTTGCAAAAATAAATAAGTATTGCAGGGAGGACCAGCGTGATAAAGTACTCACGCAGGAGGTACTGGTTTATCTGGGCATTTTAGTCCGCTCTGATCCAAAATTATTCACTGACCTGATTACCATCCGGGTCAGTTATATAATTTTATTGATTATCGGTGAGCTTGCGCGAAGAGACGATCTCTTGCAGGAAGATGCCTACGAGAAACTATTGGGTCTTCCACCGTCCGAAGTCCAGATCCTGCTGCGAAATATACTCGACAAATACACGCTGGCCGGAAGGAATCTTCAAAAACTAGAATCAATGCATACCCAACAAACCAGCAAACCCTTAACCTGGAATAGTGATTCTTTGGTTTCGAATGCAGAAGCTCCTGAAGAAGGATGGCTGATCTGGAGACGAAGTCAGGGTACCCTGCATATAGCCGGAGAAGTATTCTATTCCCGGGTTTGGAACATATTTAAGCAGTCAGAAGGTATAATTATTGGCGACAAACTGGATAGACGTAACCGTCTTGAAAGCCGCATTATTTTGTCTGACATGACCTCAGGAGAAAAAGCATTTCAGTTCCGGATTGAGTACTTATTGAATAAAATTCAGGCTCCGGAATATCGCTATCTGACGATGGAGGCTATGATGGTCACTGCCAGTTTTAGCTTACAAAATCCCGATCTGTACATCGATGATTTTGTGGTGTTTGACATCATCAATGGTCATGCTGTGAGACTGGCTTTTACTGAATCTTTTCCAGATCTGGCTAAATCTTATCACGACCATAAAGCCGATGCATGGACGCACTTTTATCAACTTCCACCAGACCAAACATCGAGATTCATTGTTAAATCCATCATGTTTTTGTTGAAAGTAGTAGCTCAAAACAAAGACTAAAGAAATTAATTCAGATCCCATCTTATATTACGGTCAATAATCATCCAACAGCTGCCGAATAACTGAAACATTTCTTTATTTTCGCCACCACTAGTACGTAAACGATGAAAATAGGGATTCTATCAGAACAAAATGACCAGCGAGTAGCAGTAGTTCCGTCAATTGCAAAAAAATTGAAAGAAATGGGTGCCCAGATCATGCTGGAATCTGGAGCCGGATTGAAAGCTGGTTTTGCAAATGATAAGTTTGAGGATGTTGAGATAGCCTCACGGGATCAGGTGGTTAGTCAATCTGATTTACTCATCAGCATTCAACCTTTAAATGAGGAGGAACTTAAAAAGGCTAAAAAGGAGGTATTGACGATTGCAGAATACAAACCCTTTTTTGACCAGGAAATTAGTGGCAAGTTAAAATCAATGGGCGTTCGGGCTATCAGCATGGACATGATACCGCGTACCACTCTTGCTCAAAACATGGATGTTTTGAGTTCGATGGCATCCATTGCCGGATATAAAGCAGTCTTGACAGCTGCCCTCAAGTTGCCGCGATATTTTCCGATGATGATCACCGCCGCCGGCAGTATTAAACCAGCCAAGGTGCTGATACTGGGGGCAGGAGTTGCCGGATTGCAGGCTATTGCTACAGCTCGTCGGCTGGGGTCACAGGTAGAAGCATTTGATACCCGTTCAGCCGCTAAACAGGAGGTGGAAAGTTTGGGAGCCCGCTTCGTTGAAGTAGCCGGGGCAAAGGAAGACACCGGAGCCGGTGGTTATGCGGTTGAACAGGATGAGGATTTCATCCGGCGTCAAAGAGAGGAAGTACAAAAAAGGGCTATGAATGCGGATGTCATCATCACCACGGCTCAGGTTCGTGGCAGAAAAGCACCCATACTCATACCAAGTAGTACCGTAGAAAAAATGAAGCCTGGCTCGGTGATTGTTGATCTTGCAGCATCTACCGGTGGTAACTGTGAGCTTACTCAGGATCGCCAGGTCATACAACATCATGGAGTATGGATCATAGGAGATTCAGATCTGGCCAGCGCTATGCCTGAAGACGCAAGCACCTTGTACGCCAATAATCTATTCAATTTCCTGAAATTAATTATTAAGGAGGGTGATCTGCATCTGGATTTTCAGAATGAGATCGTCAATTCAGCATTTATCACCCACTAATTAAATCATATGGATACCATTTTGCAGTTTTTTAATGAGCAACTGATTCTGATCTACTTGCTCATTTTTACGATCATTCTGGGTTTTGAAGTTATTTCAAAAGTGCCTACAGTACTACACACACCTCTGATGTCAGGAGCTAATGCTATCAGTGGTGTCGTGATAATTGGCGCTATAATTTTAGTACGGCGGTCAGCTCCCGACGATATCGTGCAACTCAGCCTGGGCACTTTAGGGGTTATCCTGGGTATGGTCAATGTAATCGGTGGTTTTGCCGTGACCGATCGAATGCTTGAAATGTTTAAAAGGAAAAAGAAATAATCATGCTGATAAGCACACTTGTAAAACTTTTGTATCTGATTGGAGCCATCGCTTTCGTGTGGGGATTACGCTTGCTAAGCTCACCCGACAGCGCAAGAAGAGGAAATATTCTCGCCGGTATCGGTATGGGTGTGGCTATCGTTGGTGCCATGATAGAACCTATCACTGGTGTATATAATAATTACATCTGGATTGCAGTGGGGATGATAGTGGGTGGTGTGATCGGATGGGTGGCAGCCAAGAAAATACAAATGACAGCGATGCCCCAGATGGTCTCCGTGTTCAATGGCTTGGGGGGAGCTTGTGCTACTGTGTTGGCGCTTGCTGAATTGACAAAATTTTATAGCCTTGATGCAACCATGAGTACCGGACAATTAGGCATCACTTTTTTTACCCTCCTTATCGGATCTGTTTCCTTTACCGGAAGTATGCTTGCTTTTGGCAAACTGGACGGGTTGATAAAAGATAAAGATGTGATTCTACCTAAACATAGTGTCATTAATCTTATCCTTTTGATTGCTGTTCTGGTGTTGATTGTATGGCTGGTGATTTCCGGTATTTCTGCTGGATTTATTATCGCCATTATTTTCCTGATTCTTGCCTTGATTTATGGCCTTTCCTTTGTCGCTCCCATAGGCGGAGCTGATATGCCGGTGGTGATATCGTTGTTAAATTCATTCACCGGGTTATCTGCGGCTGCTGCTGGCCTCATTTACGGTAATCAGATTATGCTCGTTGGAGGTATTCTGGTTGGAGCTGCAGGTACCATTCTGACTGTTTTGATGTGCCAGGCGATGAACCGTTCTTTGTTTAATGTGATCATAGGAGGTTTTGGCAGTGCTGGAACGGCTGGCCCTGCTGCTTCCGGAGATCAGGTTGCTAAAGTGGCCACTTTCAATGATGTGGCGATTCAGATGTATTATGCCAATTCTGTCATGTTTGTACCAGGATATGGTCTGGCAGTAGCCCAGGCTCAAAAAACGGTCAAGGACCTGGATGACCTTTTGGAGGCAAATGGAGTCGATGTCAAATATGCAATTCATCCGGTTGCCGGCCGAATGCCCGGACATATGAATGTATTACTGGCTGAGGCGGATGTACCGTATCCCAAATTGCTTGATCTTGAAGACGCAAATGCAGCTTTGAAGGATACAGACACGGTTGTGATTGTTGGTGCTAACGATGTAGTGAATCCGGCTGCATTGGACGATCCGTCAAGCCCCATTTACGGGATGCCGGTTCTTGAAGTATGGAAAGCAAAGAATGTGATCGTTCTGAAACGAAGTATGAGTGCCGGTTATGCTGGTATTGAAAATCCACTATTCTTCCATGAAAGAACCAGGATGCTTTTTGGCGATGCCAAAGACTCTATCCAAAAATTGGTGCAGGAAGTAAAAGCAATGTAATTAGATCTGAATAGTCTCGATTTAATAAACCAGAATTTATCAGTTCTCTAAAAGACTGACGGTTCTTTCCATTCCAAAGAATGCTTATCCATGCATATTCGCCTCTACTTAAGGAATCGGGGCCTGCCGTTATTCAGCTTCGTTTAACGAATATCCCCTCTCTCCCTGGAAAAAACTAACTTAAGCAGTTCTTAAAAGATTAATCATGAATCCTTATGCAGTCGCTGGTTTATTGTTCTTCTTCATTTCTTTTTTTCAAATAACCAATGCGCAAATCGATAGTCTTAAAATTTTTGCTGAAATAATCGGTCTGGACTTAACCGCGGAAGAGATCAGCCAGTTAAAAAAGACTGTAACCGATCGTCGACGGGATTATCAGGTCGTACGAAGTTTCAAAATAGACAACAGCGTCAGTCCGGCAATCTATTTTAATCCACTACC
>JBGTCB010000605.1:0-7169 GCA_041748995.1 Saprospiraceae bacterium
GTACTCCCCAGGTGGCTAACTTAACGGTTTCCCTTGGATGCTCAATTACAAGAACCAAACATCGAGTTAGCATCGTTTAGGGCGTGGACTACCAGGGTATCTAATCCTGTTCGCTCCCCACGCTTTCGTGCCTCAGCGTCAATAAAGGTCTAGCCAGCTGCCTTCGCAATTGGTGTTCTATGGCATATCTATGCATTTCACCGCTACATGCCACATTCCGCCGACCTCAACCTTATTCAAGCTACGCAGTATCAAAAGCAATTCCTCAGTTGAGCCGAGAGCTTTCACTTCTGACTTACGTTGCCGCCTACGCACCCTTTAAACCCAGTAATTCCGGATAACGCTTGCACCCTCCGTATTACCGCGGCTGCTGGCACGGAGTTAGCCGGTGCTTATTCATACGGTACCGTCAAACCCCGACACGTCGAGGCAATTCTTCCCATATAAAAGCAGTTTACAACCCATAGGGCATTCTTCCTGCACGCGGCATGGCTGGATCAGGCTTTCGCCCATTGTCCAATATTCCTTACTGCTGCCTCCCGTAGGAGTCGGGTCCGTGTCTCAGTACCCGTGTGGGGGATCACGCTCTCACGCCCCCTACCTATCGATGCCATGGTAAGCCGTTACCTTACCATCTAGCTAATAGGACGCACACTCATCTTTAAGCGCCGGAGCTTTAATTCTAAAACCATGCGGTTTCAGAATTCTATGGGGTATTAATCTGCGTTTCCACAGGGTATTCCCCACTTAAAGGCAGATTGTGTACGCGTTACTCACCCGTGCGCCACTCGTCAGCGTTCAAACCGAAATTTAAACCTGTTACCGTTCGACTTGCATGTATTAAGCCTGCCGCTAGCGTTCATCCTGAGCCAGGATCAAACTCTCCATAGTAAATTCTTACTATTCTTGACTTGATGTACCAGATCAACTAATCAATCCGGCAATCTTCTGTCCGCCTCACTCATTCAATTATTTATTCGCTACCTTACCCATTCGTGTCAATGAACTTTTTTTAGTATATAATCACTCGATTGTGATTTAACTATAGGTCATTTTTGATATGACCACTTTTAATTTATACCTAAATCTCATTTGTTTTAGGTCCTCTTCGGGGTTCTTTTTTCTTCATTATCCACTTCCCTACTCCCAAAGCGGCTGCAAATATACGGAAATTTTTTAGATCCCCAAATAAATACCCCTAAATAAATTATTTTTTTTCTAAGAGATAAGATTGGCCTTACAAGGTCGGGAATTTCTCTAATATAATCAACCCCCGTACCCAATTATTTTTCATCTTCCTTTTCCCTTTCCGCCTCCTTTAAGGCTTCTACGTTTTCGTTGAATTGTTCTTTTAGCTGTGTCAGTGCATCCAAATCACCTAAGGTGGTCTTTTCAATCTTCGATTGTTGCTTGCGTACAACCTTCCTTGTCTGGTCCTCCTCACCCTCTTTGGATCGCTTCAGCTGATCTTCCGCTTCTCGCTGTATATCTTCCAGATACCTTAAGTGTGAAACCAAAATCCGCTTGTCATCCCGGTTAAATTCTATGACCTTCACCGTTAATGTCTCCTCTACCTCAGCGAGTCTTCCATCTTCCTTTTTAATGTGCTTTATGGGAGCATAAGCCTCCAAACCATATGGCAATTGTACAATCGCTCCTCTTTCTTCCTTCTTAATGATGGTAGCCTCGTGATATGATCCCACTGGAAAAACCTGCTCAAATGTATCCCACGGATTCTCTTCGATTTGTTTATGGCCCAGGGATAACTTGCGACTCTCTTTATCTATTTCCAGTATCACTATTTCAATCTCTTCACCTACTTTGATAAATTCTGACGGATGTGCGTAACGCTTGGTCCAGGATAAATCCGATATGTGCACCATACCTCCAATACCATCTTCCAACTCTACAAAGACACCATAGGGCGTGAGATTTTTCACCTCTCCTTTGTGTCGGCTATCCATTGGAAACAGTTTTTCGATTTCGTCCCATGGGTCGGTTGATAACTGTTTTAAACTCAACGACATTTTACGCTCATCCCTGCTTATAGTAACCACTTTCGACTCAAACTCCTGACCTAATTCGAAATATTCCCGCGCGTTGACTGGTTGATTACTCCAGGAAACCTCCGAGACGTGGATCAATCCCTCTACACCAGGTGTAATTTCCAAAAATGCTCCATAGTCTTCAATATTGACAATTTTGCCCTTGACTGTGGATCCCTCTCCAATTTCATCGCCTAAAACATCCCAGGGATGCGGCTGGAGTTGCTTCAGTCCTAGCGAGATACGTTTCTTGTTCTCATCAAAATCCAATACAGCCACATTTAACTTTTGGTTCAACTGCAATACCTCATTAGGATGATTGATTCGACCCCACGATATATCAGTTATATATAGCAAGCCGTCAATGCCTCCCAAATCCATAAATGCTCCGAAATCTGTAATGTTCTTGACAATGCCTTCCAGCACCTGACCTTTTTCCAGCCCGGAAATAATCGTATCTCTTTGATCAGCCAGATCACTCTCGATTAAAGCCTTATGTGAGACCACAGCATTTTTAATAGCCTCATTGATTTTTACCACCTTAAACTCCATCGTCTTGCCGACATATGAGTCATAGTCGATAACCGGCTTGATATCTATTTGTGATCCTGGTAAAAACGTTTCCAGACCAGAACAATCGACTATCAGACCACCTTTGGTCTTGCTGATAACAGTGCCTTTTATAATAGTGCCATTTTTATAACTATCCACTATGTTTTCCCAGGCTTTTAGCAACTTGGCTTTGCGACGTGAAAGAATTAACTGACCTCTTTCATCTTCCTGGTGCTCCACGTAAACATCTACTGCGTCTCCGATTTGCAAGTCAGGGTTGTCTCTAAATTCAGACAATGAAACCAGACCGTCTGATTTATAGTTGATGTCCAGTACAACATCGCCACCATTAATTGCTGTGACATAACCCTTTACAACCTCATTCTCATTTATGGATGATAGGGATTTCTCATAGTCACTCAGATAATCAGCAACTTCCTTCTCCGTATAACTCAAGGTATTCTTCTTCCCAATAGACCAGTCAAAGTCGTCATGGGCTTCTCCTAAGCGTACTTCCTCAATTAGGTCTACCTCGTCTACGTCATCGTCTGTAGCAACTTCTTCCGCTACGCGATGGTCTTCTTCTTCTTCTTGCACTTCTTCTGTAATTTCCTCTATCTTATCTTCCTCCTCAATGGGGTCGATAGAGCCGTCCACTTGATCTTTTTCATCTAACATATTGAAAATCAAGTAATCATTTGTACCCGACTACTACGGGTTAGGTGATGAAATATTTTTAGCGCGGCAAAGGTAGGATTATTTGGGTGGTTAAACCAAGACATTTCTAAGAAATCCTGAAAGAATCCAATCTCCATGGCTTTAAACAGAGATTCCAGATGCCAATACAGGCATTAAAAAATCAAAATCGAGGCAACAGGTACCCTGAAGTCTCCTTTAAATGCTCTCTTCAACACGTACATTGATCTGCCAGATCCGCAATCAAAATTATGGGAACACGAAGTGTCAATGTCTAGAGGTGAACATGCATTGACCTGCAATCCGTGACAGCTAAGTACCGTTACGTTACGATAATAATGTTAATTCTGATTGGTGGCTGGTCGTTTTAGGATTGCTCAAATTCAAAGTGCCTTTCGTAGTCTGGCTACAGGTATATTCAGTTGTTCACGGTATTTTGCAACTGTTCTCCGAGCGATATTATAACCTCGTTTCATGAGCATGTCTTTCAACTTTTCATCGGAATAGGGCTTTCGCTTACTTTCTCCGCTGATGATGTCTGTTAATATATTCTTTACCTCCAGCGTAGAGACCTCATCACCATCCTGTGTTTGCAATGACTCACTAAAAAACTCCTTTAAACGCCGGGTACCGAATTCTGTTTGTACAAATTTACTATTGGCAACCCTGGATACAGTTGAAATATCCAGTCCGGTTAAATCAGCAATATCTTTCAGGATCATTGGTTTCAACCTCCGTTCATCACCCGTTCTAAAATACTCATACTGAAACTGCAGTATAGCATACATAGTCTTATACATAGTGTGCTGTCGCTTGCGAATAGCGTCAATAAACCACTTGGCAGAATCAATTTTTTGCTTGATAAAGATAATCGCCTGTTTATCTTCCCGGGTGGTACGCTTATGTTCCTTGTTTACCCGATAACTTAGCAACATATCTCTATAATGATCATTGATCCGAAGATCAGGTGCATTTCGTGAATTTAACGTCAATTCCAGTTCTCCATCGCGGTTGACAATGATAAAATCGGGAATGATATAGGCATTGGTCTTTTGATTCTGAATGGAGTAACCACTTGCAGGCTTCGGATTGAGCTTGAGAATTTCATCAATAACCTCCTTCAGCTCGCTCTCACTAATCCCCAATTGTTTTTTCAATTTAGAATAGTGCTTTTTAGTAAACTCCTGAAAGTAATGCTCAATAATCTTATAGGCATTCTCCAGTAACTTCCGGTGCCCGTTAGCATTTCGAAACTTATGTCTAAGCTGGATTAACAAACATTCCCGCAAGTCTCTGGCGCCAATGCCTGGAGGATCAAATTCCTGTATTTGCTTCAGAATCTCCAGGACCCTTTTCTCCGTTGTGATGATATTCTGAGCAAAAAGTAAATCATCTAAAATGGCTGTCGGATCCCTCCTGAGGTAACCATCTTCATCAATGCTACCAATGATTTGCAAGGCTACCTGAAAATCTTCACTCTCTGCCTGCTGAAGCATTCCCAATTGATTTTCCAGAAAATCGTGAAACGTATCCTCGACAGCAATCGGCATTGATTTTTCATCCTCAGGAGCTCCGTATTCTGAACGAAGCTTGTAAGTACTAGGATCGTCTTCGATATATTCGGTCAGGTACTCCTCCAGTTCAAAATCTTCAGACTCTACCTCTCTTTCGTCACCGTCTTCAGTAGCAGACTGATCACCAAATTCATCGGAGTCTGATTCTTCACCCTCTTCCAGGGCAGGGTTTGCTTCCAGTTCTTCTTTGATACGTTGTTCCAGCGTGGCCGTCGGAATCTGCAAAAGCTTCATTAACTGAATCTGCTGGGGACTCAGTTTCTGAAGCATCTTCTGGCTTAGACTCTGTTTAAGCATGGGTAATGTCTTTCCTTATTTGAGAACAATTTTGCGTTTATAAAAGTTTGTATTCATAAACTATGCCAATGCAAGTTTACAATAATTTTTCATATTAAAATTATATTTAATATGAATGAATCTCATCCTTTCTGCAATACTTTATCATAACCCTTTTGAAGTTCTGATTATTTCCTGTTACTTTGCACAAATTTCTGCAAAAGTTATAAAGTCTGCTACATGGATCATATCGAAAATGAGGGTAGGAAAGGTTACTGTCTACTGTATTTCTTTGTTTTCCTTATTCTGTTCATCGGACTTTGGGCCTGGATTTACTATTCCAATACTAAACTGGAGTTCTGATAGACCAGACCTGTATTACTGACACATTTATCAGCTAATTAGTTCATCGCATCCATCGTCTGGTACAATTTTATTGAGGGCACATGCCTTAGAATAAACCCTTCTCCGGATAACGGCAGTCTTTTGTTTGTCAACATGCCATGGGCACTTATCCGGAGAAGAGTTTACTATGAGCAATATACCCGCTGATCTGAATTTAAGTAGAATTAACCGAACCAGGTATCACTGATAACTAAGACGTAGTAGATCCCCAACTCGTCCTGAATTTCTTCCATATGAGTTTTTCTTTATATGGAGATCAAAAACTTCAAGTAGCTTTCATCGTTTCACCAAGCCAGGAGAAGAGGCTTTCCTACTTCAGAATCAACCTGAACATTCACAGCCTCCCAGATAGGATGGCATCCTTAATTGGCATCGATCAACCTACCAGAGCCCGATACCCTGCTTTCAATTGTAGGATTGCCTTTATAATAGACATTACCACTACCACTGATACGGACATCCAATCTTTCGAGTACAGTGAGTTCCACATTGCCACTCCCGCTGATATTGATCTCGGCGGTTTGGGTCTCAAGATCAAATCCATACAGACTGCCCGAGCCGGATACTGAATATCGCAGATCCTCAATGATGCCCCGGAGATCCATATTTCCAGAGCCAGAAATACGACCGAAGATATTATCTCCCTCAACTTCCAGGTCCATTCCACCAGAACCTGAAATATTAAGGTGAAGGTCGTCGACTTGCCATAGATCTTCGGAAACAATGAGACCAGATCCTGACAAATTAAGTTCTCTGATTTCCGGTAGGGTAATGAAAATCTCTATTGGTTCGAAACTCCGCAGGCAACGATGGTTATTGATCACGAGTTCCCGGTTTCTCACTCTAAAATCAATCTCATCTATAATATTAGCCTGGGCCGAGATCGTAACCCTTGGTTGGTTGCCCTGAGTTAGAAATACTGTGGCATCCATTCGCAAACTGATCGAATGAACATCACTGATAGCAAATGACTCTTCAATAATTTCCCCTCGACCATGTTCGCAATCAAAAACATCATTGAAAACACATGATTGCCAGCTCGAAAGGCATACAACGCTGATAAATAAATATTTTAAATTTTTCATAGTTTAAATTTTTCAAGGTTAATAGTAGGATAACCCGGATTGTCGATTAATTCAAATCTGACCCTTGCCCATTACTCTGATCTCCTCTCCCAAACCAGCCAAATCGAAATGTCAGCTGCCCTGTAAGGCTGCTAAAATCCTTGTTTGTCAAATTATCCAGTTGGTCAATATCAGATACAATCCGGTAACCTACTGAAGCGCTCATTCTGAAAAAACGAGTGAAATTGAGCTCCATTCCAACTTCAGGTGTAAAAACAAAAATTGCATCACCAGTGGAGTGGATATCAAATGGATCGTTTTTAATTTCAGCAAAACCCCATCCAATTCTGGCACTCGTATATGGATGGATCACCTTAAATGTTGCGGCTGTATAACCTAACCAAAGACCGCCGTGGGCCAGGTCCATTCGAAAATCATCTTCATTACGAATATTATAGTGCAAGTGATCCAGGCTACCGATTCCATAAGCCCCGATAAAAAAATTATCGATGATCAATCCACCACCACCGCCTATCGATGTTGTGTAATCGCTTTTG
>JBGTCB010000606.1:0-6352 GCA_041748995.1 Saprospiraceae bacterium
GGCAAGGCCCTGCATAAGGGCTGAAGCACCCAGGCGATTCGCCCCGTGATCGGAAAAATTGCACTCTCCTAAAGCAAATAACCCTGGAATATTGGTTTCGAGATTGTAATCCACCCAAAGACCTCCCATCGTGTAATGCACTGCAGGATAAATCTTCATAGGTGATTTATATGGATTTTCACCAGTAATCTTTTCATACATCTCAAACAGGTTACCATATTTCGTTTCAATGACTTTTTCTCCAAGCTTGATAATACTAGTCGGGTCTGGCTGGTGTATGCCTTTTGCATGGGCTTCCGATTTACCGTAGCGTTGTATAGCATCTGTAAAATCCAGAAAAACAGCTAGTCCGGATTTATTGACCCCTAAACCTTCATCACAAACCATTTTTGAGGCTCTTGAGGCAACATCCCTCGGTACCAGATTACCAAATGCCGGGTACCTGCGTTCGAGATAGTAATCTCTTCTCTCCTCGGGGAGATCCTGAGCCGCCAACTGGCCATTTTTAATAGCCTCCACGTCTTCTTTATCTTTGGGTACCCAGACCCGGCCATCATTGCGCAATGACTCTGACATCAGTGTCAGCTTAGACTGGTATTCACCCGAAACCGGAATGCAGGTTGGATGGATCTGGGTATAACAGGGATTAGCCATTAGAGCACCCCGTTTTACCGCCCTCCAGGCTGCGGTGACATTGGAACACATAGCATTGGTTGAGAGATAAAAGACATTGCCATAACCTCCGGTAGCCAGGATTACACAGTGAGCAGCAAATCGCTCAAGCTTACCAGTAAGCAGATTTCTGGTGATAATACCCCTGGCTTTCCCATCGATCAAAACCAGATCCAGCATTTCATGGCGATTATACATAGTAACCGCGCCAAGAGAAATTTGTCTTGATAAAGACTGATACGCTCCGATTAACAGTTGTTGCCCGGTTTGACCACGGGCATAAAAAGTCCTCGAGACCTGAACACCACCAAAGGATCGATTTTCAAGTAGTCCTCCGTATTCACGAGCAAAAGGAACACCCTGAGCCACACATTGGTCAATGATGTCACCACTAACCTCGGCAAGTCGGTACACATTCGCTTCCCTCGATCGATAGTCTCCTCCCTTGATCGTATCGTAGAACAAACGAAACACGCTATCTCCATCATTCATATAGTTTTTAGCAGCATTGATGCCTCCCTGGGCTGCAATACTATGGGCTCTGCGGGGACTGTCATGAAAAGTGAAGCATTTTACTTTATAACCCAACTCTCCTAAACTGGCAGCTGCAGCAGCTCCAGCTAGTCCGGTACCTACGACGATGATCTCCAAACGACGTTTGTTATTTGGAGCTACCAGGGGCATGGTCGACTTGTAGTTAGTCCATTTGTCTGCTAAGTCGCCCGCAGGAACTTTTCCATCTAAAATCATAATACTACTCTTATCGAGATAAATAAAATACAACAGGAATCGCAGCAAATCCCAGGGGAACAATGATGCTATATACGATACCTATCCACTTGATGACAGGGGTATATTTATGATGGCTGAGGCCCAATGACTGGAAGGCACTCTCAAAGCCATGTAACAGATGATAAGCCAGTACCACCATGCATAAAACGTAAAAGGCCACATACCACCATTGACTAAATGCGTAATCTACCACTTCATAAAGATTTTTCACCGGGTCGTGCCCCTCGTAGGTTACGATCGAGAGAGCGCCGATCTTCATCTGAAACCAGAATTGCCAGAGATGTATGATGATAAAAATAAAAATCACTATTCCCAGATAAGCCATGTTCCTTGAGGCAAAAGAGGAAGTTTGGGTGCCTGGTACAGCATAACGGCTTTTTCGTGCCTGCAAATTTTGACGCCATAAAACCATACCCTGGATGGTATGGAGGAGAATAAATGCATAAAGGAGGTAGGAAACAATTTTGATTATCGGATTAGTAGTCATGAACCTGGTATAAAGATTAAACTGCTGTCCATCATCATTTCGGAGCAATTGAAAATTTCCACTCAGGTGAACAACCAGGAAGATGATTAAAAACAACCCGGTCAAACTCATGATTAGTTTCTTTCCCAGGCTGGATTTCAAAAATGTAATAAACCAGTTCATAGGTTCTACTTTTTATCAGGCAAAGACAAAACTATCTTATATCCATTGTCTAAACAAATCGGAATTTAACAGACCAGTTTAAGAATATTATTTAGAATGATTCTAAAATTTTAACCGGTCAAGAACAGTTAGAGTAGGAGGAGAGAAACCCCTTTGTACTTTGTTTTACCTTTGTATCAGAAACTTGTGCCATGGCACCGAATTATGACAAACAGACCACCAACGCTTGAAACGTTATTAGATTTTTTCCCCCGGATTGAATTGCCGATTACTCTTACTTCTGAACTTCATCATGTATTTCTGAAGGAAAACAAACCAATCCCTGAAGCTTTGATTCAGAGCTTTCTTCGGCCCGATGATCTGCCAGATGATGAATATACAGAATATGCCGCTGCTGATGACCCGGTTCCGGCCTTTGGTGATGGCAAAGTAGACTTTCTTCGTAAGGGGTAACTTGGGCGCCACCCTTTTGAAAAGATAATCTACAAAATGAATCGGCGTCGCAATGGCCGTACCGACCTTGTTTTGCAGTGCTTTTTTGCGCAGGGCGGCAGTTTCTACGCAACCGATGAAAAATCCTCCTTCCGGAAGATAGGCATTCACCGATTCCATGAATTTGTTGATGTAGCGAAGATCGTTGATCCGTTCCTGAATAATAACGCAAGGCCGGCAAGGCCTGTCTTCCAGATAGTCTGCGTGAACGGATTCGACATTTAGCGCTTCCCATTGGGGTAAGGACGACAATTGGGATGCTCTTTTAAGAACGATCGGCTGAGCGAGACTTTCAGAACCGATCAGTTCTGCCAGAAATCTGGTGATGTTGGGGGATAGAGCGCTTTCCTTCGACTTCTCCGCTGAGAACTGTTGCTGTAGAGTTTGTTCAATAACCATAGTGTTTTTTCAATAGTCATGAGATAATCAGATGCATTCAATAGTGTAAACTTGCTTCACCGGCTCAATGCCGAATTTGCTTTGTTTGTACTGTCTGCTGTGTTTTTTGGCTGTAGCGAAGGAGGAACATAGAACATTTAAAGCCCAGAGAGCTCTACATAGTTAGAACATTGTTTGGTAATTACCAGAATGTTCTTTTGATCACAAGAGGGAAACTTAAAAGGGTTTTCGAGTAAAGTAACGGATAAGACGCATCTTATCAGGTAGTAGATAAGCGACTATGCAAAAGGGGGGGAGAATATCAATCCGTAAACACACAACAAATGTACAACAATTCCAAGCTCACAATCCTGCCATTCTATGCATTAATACTGCCGTATTTAATATTTTTTAATGCGTTTAGGCGGAGCCGGCAGCCTGGTAAACCCGTTGTGAACTGTACGTAAACTCTTTGTCTTTTCTCTAACTCTGGAAATATTGGATCGGCCTTTGTCCAAAATAGGTTTCGTAAAGTCGGGAGAAATAATCCGATCTCGAATATCCGACGGCTAAAGCAACCTCCTTGACGGTACTACAGGTTCCAGATTCGAGAATCTCTTTTGCTTTCTGTAACCGCAATATCTGCAAATATCGGTTCGGAGTTTTACCGGTTATTTTTTAATTTTCCGATAAAACTGTCTTTCACTCGTATAAATCGCACAAGCTATATCGGAAATCGTCAGGTCATTCCTGCTAATGTTCGTCCAAACAAACTCATCGACCTCTTTTAGCCAGGTAGATTGAATGGCCTGCTGAAAATGGGGCTTCTCAACAGCGGACAAGCTTTCCTTCATAGTATCTTCCATAATACAGATTTAATTACGGCGATGTTCACTGCCGCCGGTCATTTGTAAATAAGTTAAGTACACTGTAAATTAAGTAAGTTGATGTTTTGGGATGAGTATTTTGGCGAAGGGCGAGGCGTGAAGAAGGAGCATAGCCTTAGCTACGTGAATGATTAAAAACGACGCCATTCGCCAAAAGACGCTGCCAAAACGTTAATTTATTTATTTTACAGTGTATTAAGCCGGCAGAAGAAAAAATAATGTCCCAATTTTGCCGGATACCGATTAATTTGGTTTATGGTTGAACTGAATGAATCAGAGTGATTCAGAGGGGAATAATGGGGGTGCTATCTCATTTTTATCAACCAGTATTTCACCACGTTTTTGAGGTGTTGAGTGTATTTTTCTTTCCACCAGAGCGCGGGCCGATCCGTCCAACGCTGAGGATGAAAATTCAACATCGTCCTAGGAGGGTGTTGAAATACTCAGATTGATGCTGCAGCCGTAAATCGTCGCTTTCTGACGCGGCGAGACGAAGGAAGATACGGGTCGTAACTGACTGAGGATCAACAAAGTCAGAAACGACGAGAACGGCTGAGTTCTTTTTAAAGAAAAAGTGATCTGACAATATCAGCGCAAGTTGGGTATTTCAACAGCCTCCTAGGGGGTAATTTTCCGCCTCGGATAAAACGGATGATCTCTGCAGTAGTGCGAAAACGGAGGCCGAAGTGATCTTCCACTTTATCTCTCACGCTCACGCGATGCCCGTCCCATCGGCGTCCGGTATCCGTCAGGTAGAAAACCTCCGCAAAATCAAGATCGAAATAAAGCTCTCCGATAATGCCGTAATCGCGGTAATTATAATGCATCCATACATCTTTATTGTCGAAGCGGGAACGCGGACTGCCATGCATACAGATGGTACTAACCGGTACTATACTGCGCAGTTTTTCCAAATGTTCTTCAAAGAGCCGGATCGCAACTTCGGGCTTACCGTTGGCAAAATCCATATCTTCATAATGGTACCCGACCTCATGCCCCATTGCCGCGATCTCCCGGATCACCCGCTCGTCAAAACTCTGAGGAACCATCCGAAAATAGTAGGTGCCGACGATCCCCTCCTGGTGCTGGATACGGGCAAACTCCAGGGAATGTAATTTTCGGTCGTCTACATCGTGCCTCAACATAATGGTCCGTTCCTCCGGCGCGTTGATAAAATCACTAAAGGTCTGAAAGGAGTAATCCTGGTCCTTTAGCGCATCAAGGAGAGACCGGTATGCCTTAAGGGTAAAATCTTTCAAAATGCTATAATATTTAAGGCTGTTTCAAAGTGTGACTGTAGTTAATCCAAAATGATTTCGCCCGTGCTGCAACCAAGGTTTGCTCAATTGAATGTCGAATGAACCTCCACCTTCACTACGAGGCCGGCAAAAAAATGTTTCAAACATAGATTATAAACCGATGGAGTTTTTTACGAGATTCTTAGAGCGTGTCTAAATTTAACACTTTGGCCTACCGACGGCAAATTTTATTCTGCACTTCGTTGTGCGTCGGTCACGTAGCTCCGGCTATGCTTCCTCCTTCAGCCTCGTTCAGATTAAAATTTACTCGCCGTCGGCTCAAAAGCCAAATTTAGACACGCTCTTAGCTGCCTGCATGCCATTGGCATTAAATTCCAGGATAAAATTCCGAAGGAAGGCGGTGACGTCGATTTTATCGGCAAGCAGTTGTCGGTGACCGGCAGCAAATGCGTTCGTCCGGCTGGGATCAGAAAGTATCCGCTTGCCCTGGGCGATGGCCTTTTTCATGTCTTCGGCGCTTTCCGAAAAGTTGAATACCAGGCCGTACTTTTTTTCCTGCTCCTGGGTATAGTCCCGGGAAGTAGAATCGATGTAGATGGCCGGTACGCCCAATACGGCTGCCTCCGAGGCCATGGTGCCACTTTCGCCGAAGACCAGATTGCAATGGGCCATTACGTGAAAGATATCCACCGGATTGATGCGGATCTGGTAGGGCTGCAATTCGGGGGAAAGCTCTTTTTCAGACGTGATCAAAACCCTGCCGTATTTTGAAAAAGTTTTTACGGCTTCCAGCTTTAGCTCCGGGCTAAGGCCAGTGTGCTGGATATCGTGGGTGGCATTCCAGGACACAAACCGGAGCAGGGTGATCGTTCCCTCCGGATCGATACCGTAGGAACGCACCACCTCCGGGTCCGGCGTAAAGCGATTCGGATGGAGGTAGGCCAGTTCGTGATATCCGGGGTAAACAATGGTTTTTTTACCAAAGCTTTTGGAAAAGGAATCGGACACCAGGATGGCTTCCGTAAAGGGTTTGTACAGAATGATCTGCTCCATATTGCCCGTATCTTCAAAAGAGATATGCGGCTTGCTCAAAACGGCAGACACCTGGGCAGCATAGAAGGAACCATGACTTATAAAATAGTCGGGCTTAAAGCGCAACGCCGTCCACAGTAATTTCCAGTTGAACTGGATCATACCCAAAATTTTCCCGGCAATACCCTTCT